>NZ_DATIDM010000153.1:0-2976 GCF_035456225.1 Flavobacterium sp.
GGAATTCCCTGTTCGTATTCGCCAAGCGAGGCCGCATGGAACCAAATGGTTTTATCGGAAGCTGAAATTTTCGAAGAGAGTGTGGCTAAAACCGACTTGCGTCCGTCAACGAATAGTTTTATTTTCGGGCTGAACAATGCTACAATCTGCAACAGAAAACCGGCTATTCGAACCACTAAATTATAGAGGAAAAACATAACTTTTCTTTTGTCGCGCTAAAATACGGTTTCTTTTTATTATCCTTAAATCATTCTACTTTAATTCGTATTTTTGCTTGTTTTAAATAGACTTTTCAAAATGAGAAAATTACAGATGGTTGACTTAAAAAGTCAGTACGAAAAAATAAAAGATACCGTAAACGCTTCTATTCAGGAGGTTTTAGACACCAATACTTATATTAACGGACCGCAAGTGCAACAATTTCAGAAGAGTCTTGAGGACTATTTGGGTGTTAAACATGTGATTCCTTGCGCTAACGGAACCGATGCGTTGCAGATTGCTATGATGGGGTTGAATTTACAGCCTGGAGATGAGGTGATTACTGCCGATTTTACTTTTGCGGCAACCGTTGAAGTGATTGCTTTGTTAAAACTTACACCGGTTTTAGTGGATGTGGAAATGGATAACATGAACATTTCAATTGAAGCGATTAAAAAAGCGATTACCCCTAAAACAAAGGCAATCGTTCCGGTACACTTGTTCGGTTGTGCGGCCAATATGGATGCCATCATGGATATCGCCAAAGAACATAATCTATATGTAATCGAAGATAATGCACAGGCAATTGGCGCAAACTTCACCGGAAGAGATGGTTCGAAACGAAAAGTAGGAACTATTGGTCACGTAGGGGCGACGTCATTCTTCCCGTCTAAAAATTTAGGTTGCTACGGAGACGGAGGAGCAATTTTTACGAATGATGATGAGCTGGCGCACACACTACGCGGAATCGTAAATCACGGAATGTACGTTCGCTACCATCATGACGTGGTTGGTGTGAATTCACGTTTGGATAGTGTTCAGGCGGCGGTTTTGAATGCTAAACTTCCACTGTTGGATTTGTACAACGAAGCAAGACAGAATGCTGCCCGAAAATATTCAAAAGGATTTGAAGGACATAAAAATATTATTGCACCGGTTATCCCGGATGAATGTGATTGGCATGTTTTTCACCAATACACATTGCGAATTATTGATGCGAACCGTGATGCGTTGATGGATCACCTTCAGGCAAAAGGAATTCCGTGCGCTATTTACTATCCGATTCCGTTGCACAGTCAGAAAGCGTATTTGGATACGAGATACAAAGAGGAGGACTTCCCGGTAACCAATCAACTGGTAAAAGAAGTAATATCATTACCGATGCATACCGAGTTAGATGACGAACAAATTGGTTTTATCGTCGATTCTGTTCTTGAATTTTTCAAAAAGTAAGTTATAAGGCTTATTTTTATAACATCACAGTTATTTGTTGAATTTTAGGTAAGGGGCAATGAAAATACTTGTAACAGGAGGATTGGGTTTTATTGGATCGCATACGGCGGTAGAATTGCAAAATCAGGGTTTTGATGTTGTGATTATAGACGATTTGTCCAATTCTTCGATAGAGGTCTTGGAAGGTATTTCAAGAATCACCGGAAAAACACCGGCTTTTGAGAAATTGGATTTGCGTGAAAAGAGTGCTGTTCAGGATTTTTTCAAACGTCACGCGGATATTTCGGGTGTGATTCATTTTGCGGCTTCAAAAGCGGTAGGGGAAAGTGTAGAGAATCCGCTCCTATACTACGAAAATAACATTGGTTCTCTGGTGTATCTTCTTCAGGAATTGGAGAAAAAAAATGAGGCTAATTTTATTTTCAGTTCTTCTTGTACCGTTTACGGTCAGGCCGGAAAAATGCCTATTACAGAAGATGCTCCTATTCAGGAAGCTGTGTCGCCTTACGGGAATACAAAACAAATAGGAGAGGAAATAATTAAAGATGTTGTAAAAGTATCCAATATCAATGCTGTTTTGCTGCGTTATTTTAATCCGATAGGAGCTCATCCGAGTGCCGAAATTGGTGAATTGCCAATAGGAGTTCCACAGAATTTAGTGCCGTTTATCACCCAGACAGGGATTGGTCTGCGAGAGGAATTGTCTGTTTTTGGAGATGATTACCCAACTCCGGACGGAACTTGTATTCGAGATTATATTCATGTGGTGGATCTGGCAAAAGCGCATGTGGTGGCATTACAGCGTTTACTACAGAAAAAAAACACAGAAAAAGCTGAAGTTTTTAATGTGGGTACCGGTAAAGGAAGTTCTGTTTTGGAGGTTATTAAAGCTTTTGAAAAAGTGAGCGGACAGAAATTACCATACAAAATTGTAGGCAGAAGAAGCGGAGATATTACCGTTGCCTATGCAAATACCAATAAAGCCAACGCTGTTTTGAACTGGAAAGCCCAATCGACATTGGAAGAAGCATTGACCAGCGCCTGGAAATGGGAACAGAAAATCAGAAAAGTACTTGCTAAATAAAAAACTCCCAAATCAGTAATGGTTTGGGAGTTTTTGTATAACGTTAGGTTGTTTTGCAAATAAAAAGAGGCCGGATAAACCGGCCTTAAATTACTTTTTAGCGTCTTTTGAAACTTCTTTAGCAGCTTCTTCTACTTTAGCAGCACCAGCAGCAGTTGCATCAGCAGCTTTAGCAGTTGCAGTATCAGCAACAGCTTCAACAGCAGCAGCAGCAGTATCTACAGTTTCAACCATTTCAGTTGCAGCAGCATCAGTTGCCTCTTCCATTTTCTCTTCAGTTTTTTCTTTACAAGAAACCATTAATGCTCCAACGAAAGCTAAAGCTAAAAGTGTTTTTTTCATTGTTTAATTTTTAAGAATTAATAATTATTTATACTTGTGATAAAGTTAAAATTTTTTTTGAATTAAAAACATTTATGAATAAAAATTTTAATTCTGTTTTAATTAAGCAGAATGGGTTA
>NZ_DATIDM010000154.1:0-10400 GCF_035456225.1 Flavobacterium sp.
AATCCGTGTTGCAACAATCCTTCTAATTCATGTAGGAAGCTGAAAGTACGGCTGTTAGCGATTTCTTCTTTAAATTCAACGATGGATTTCATATTGGCATTTTGAGTACCAAGAACTTTCGTGCCAAAATCTACCATAGCAGTTACGCAATACTCATCAGAAGGAATAACTGTAATTTCACTTCCGGTAGCTTCGTCTGTATACGAAATAACTTCTTTAACCACATAAACATTTCGTTCAGCGTCCTGCTCTACTACACCCGCTTTTTCAATGGCTTCCACGAAATATTTTGAAGAACCATCCATGATTGGCGGCTCCGAAGCATTTAATTCTATGATAACGTTATCCACATCACATCCGACAAAAGCGGCTAATACGTGCTCTGATGTCTGGATTTTAACGCCTAATTTTTCAAGATTTGTACCTCTTTGAGTATTTACAACATAATTAGCATCAGCTTCAATTATCGGTTCGCCTTCCAAATCAACACGAACAAATGTGAATCCGTTGTTTACTGGTGCCGGCTTAAATGTCATTGTTACTTCCTGACCGGTATGTAACCCTACTCCTTTTAATGAAACTTCGTTTTTGATGGTTGTTTGCTTAACCATGGTTTTTGTTATTTAGTTTAGTTAGTTTTCTTGATAAATATTAAATATTGGTAATCCCTCCGGATTATAAGTCAAATTATAAATCTTTACATAAGTACCATGTGTTTCATTCAGCACTAAATTTATTTCAGATTTAGTATATTTTCGAAAATTATTTCTGGATAAAGATCTTTTAAAAGTGTCATCAAAGAAAGTTAAATTCTGAAACGGATTGACTGCATTATCATAATTTTCAAAGGTTTCTTTCATTTTGTATACAAGATTATAATTTTCATATTCTTTTGTAATGATACTATCTAAATTTTGATTTGAATTATAATAATACAATGATTCACGACTTACATAATTGTTTCTCCCTTTATAGGTTCTAACAATCTTGTTTCCATTATATTCAAATCGTATTGTATCATTATTCGCCAAGCCATCATTCTCGTTTTTATGATAAACTTTATTTATTATTCTACCATCCAGATAATTGATCTCTCTTTTGTTTGGGACAATATCTGTTGAGCCTCCAAAAGGAATAATTTTATTATAAGTTATAATCCTGTTAGGTGTATAGATAATTGTATCGTATACGTTAGGATGATACAATCCTATAACTCCGGTGTTTGCTGAAACATTCAATAAGCCTCCTTGCCTTTTTACCAATTTATTGTTGGTATAAAGTAAATTTACTATTTCATCATTATCAACAAGAGGATCATCATAAACAAATGGATAATCTGTATACTCCATATTATAAGAACTCATGCGATTATCTGATTCCAGAGCAACATTATCATCGTCATTACACGAATAAAAAACTGGTATAAGTATAAAACAGTAAATTATGTTTTTAATCATTTTTCAATTCTTTTTTCAACTGATGAATATCATCAACGATTTTCGGAAGATTCTTAAAATGAACATATGATTTGTTGTAATCTCCATAATTGAAAGATGGACTTCCCTGGATGGATTCACCATCCTTGATGTTCTTTCCAACCCCTGACTGCGCCTGGATACGTACACCGTTTCCAATGATTAAATGTCCGGCAATACCTACCTGTCCGCCAATCATACAGTTTTTACCTATTTTGGTTGAGCCTGCCACTCCTGTTTGAGAAGCAATAACTGTATTCTCTCCTATTTCAACATTATGAGCGATTTGTATCTGATTGTCCAATTTCACACCTTTACGGATAATGGTTGAACCTAAAGTAGCTCTGTCAATAGTTGTACAAGAACCAATATCAACATTATCTTCGATGATCACATTACCGATTTGAGGTACTTTTGAATAGGTTCCGTCCTCCTGGGGAGCAAATCCAAATCCGTCCGAACCAATAATAGAGCCGGAATGAATCGTGCAATTAGCACCAACCTCTGTTTCCGAATAAATTCGAACACCGGCAAACAAAACGGTATTATCACCAATAACAACGTTATCTCCCACAAAACTGTTAGGATAAATTTTTACGTTAGAACCGATTTTCACGTTTTTTCCAATATAGCAGAAGCTCCCTAAATAAAGGTTCTCACCATAATCAACATGTTCGGAAATAACCGAAGGCTGTTCGATACCGGATTTCATCAGCTTTACCTGATTATAGTATTCCAGAAGTTTGGAGAATGATTTATAAGCATCTTCCACTTTTATTAAAGTGGTTGTGATGGGCTGGTCTGGTTCAAAAGTCGAATTTACAATTGTAATAGACGCTTTTGTGGTATATATATAATTTTGGTATTTAGGATTAGCCAAAAAAGTAAGAGAACCTTCTGTTCCTTCTTCTATTTTAGCCAATTTATAGACTTCTGCTGAAGGGTTTCCTACAACTTCACCTTCTAAAATACCTGCTATTTGTTCTGCAGTAAATTTCATCTTAAAGTATTTTAATTTACTTTCTGTATAAGATGGAACTCGCAAATTGAAATTTGCGGTATGTTTATTTTAAACATTACTCGTTTCATCAGTGCAAAAATATAAAATTTAATCTAATCTTAACTTTCTAACAGTACTTTTGGGTAACAGAGAAAATATTTGGTCACTGGTTTTGATAAAGCTTTTAAGTTCAATTGATCAGAAGCTTCCACTACATCTTCAATAGTTTTGTCTTTCTTGTAAATGTGAATGGGTTCCCCTGTTTTATTATAGGCCTGATTCTTTATTTTTCCTTTGAAAATGAAATATTCCACTTCTTTTTCGGATAAATTATGAAGCGTCATCAATTTTGATTTTAAATCCCCCAGATGCTCTTTGCTCACTTTTTCCGGAACCATCTTAATCTTTAGCAAATCGCGGTTGATAATCATTTTACTTAAAGAAGAAAGTACGAAATCCTGATGAAATTGCCATGTTTTTATAGCGCTGACAATATCAAAATCGTCTAAAAGCGCAAACTTTTTAAGCGTCGGGACATCGAAACTTTCCTGAGCGATTTTATTTTGCATGAAAAACTGCAAGGGTTCACTGCAGGGAAGCAACTCTCCTTTCTGGGTCAGTTCTTTGGCGCGTTTTAAAATCTTCGTCAGCGTCAATTCGGCCACCAGGCTGGTTTTATGCAAGTAAGCCTGCCAATACATTAATCGTCTTGCCACCAAAAACTGTTCTACAGAATATATTCCTTTTTCTTCAATGACCAGAACATCATCTACAACATGCATCATCTGAATCAGTCGCTCAGAATTGATATTTCCCTCGGCAACACCGGTGTAAAAACTATCGCGTTTTAGGTAATCCATTCGATCCATATCCAACTGACTAGAAATAAGCTGCAGCATGAACCTCCTGTGATATTCCCCTTTGAAGATTTGTATCGCCAATGATAGTTTTCCGTCAAATTCACGGTTTAATTCATTCATGAAAAACAATGAGATTTCTTCGTGATGAACCGATTCTACAATGCTGTGCTCCATGGCATGTGAAAAAGGACCGTGACCAATATCGTGCAGCAATATTGCTATGTAAAGTGCATTCTCTTCGTCTTCAGAAATTTCCACCTCTTTAAAGCGCAACGTCTGCACCGCTTTCTGCATAATATGCATGCAGCCTAAAGCGTGGTGAAAACGCGTATGATGTGCCCCCGGATAGACAAGATAGGACATTCCCATTTGAGAAATTCGTCGTAATCGCTGAAAATAAGGATGTTGTATTAAATCGTAAATTAAGGTATTCGGAATGGTTATAAAACCATAAATGGGGTCATTGAGTATTTTGAGCTTGTTAATCTGAGTCACGCAAGTATAATATTTAAACAAATATAATAAAATTAGAATAGGTAACTCAATCCTTACGTATCAGAAATAAAAAACCACCCTTTCGAGTGGTTTTAATTATATAATTTAAGTAGATTACCAAATCACAACACGCATATTTTCAGGACGGTACATCTTATCTCCTTCTTTAATTTTAAACGTTGAATAAAATTCAGGAATGTTACTTAACGGTCCGTTGATTCTGAATTGCGCCGGAGCGTGAACATCGGTCATAATCTGCTGGGATAAAGCTTCTTTTTTAATATTAACCATCCAGGCATAACCATAAGCTAAAAAGAAACGTTCATTTGGAGTTAAACCGGCAATTTTCTCATTGTTTTTGAATTGCGACGTTTTTTTAAATGCTTCATATCCCATGACAACTCCACCTAAATCGGCAATATTTTCACCTTGCGTGGCATCACCGTTTACGAATTTACCTTCCAAAGCTTCATATTTATTGAATTGTTCAACAATTAGTTTTGTTTTGGCTTTGAACTTTTCTAAATCTTCTTTGGTCCACCAATTGTTTAAATTTCCTTTTTCATCATATTGACTTCCCTGATCATCGAAACCATGGGTAATTTCATGTCCGAACGTAGATCCGCCGATAATCCCGTATAAAACTGCGTCATCCGGCATTCTTCCTTCAAATCCGGGTACGATAATATTACAGGCAGGTACACAAATTTCGTTATTGCTCGGATTGTAGTATGCATTGTATGTTTGCGGATACATCCCCCACTCCGTTCTGTCTACAGGTTTTCCGTATTTTGCAATCATATAATCGTATTCCCATTTTTTGGTATTCATCACATTTGTACAATACGATTTTCTGTCAATCGAAACGCTGGACATATCTTTCCACTTGTCAGGATATCCGACTTTCATTACAATCTTGCTTAATTTGTTTAGGGCTTTCTGTTTAGTGGCAGGGCTCATCCAGTCTAATTTTTTTATATGATCGGCATAGACATCCCTGATATTGTTTCCAATCTCTAAAAGCTTTTCTTTGGTTCCTTTTGGTAAATATTCAGCAATATAAACCTGTCCGATTAACTCTCCCAAAGAAGCATCTGTACGGGATACAACTCTTTTCCATCTGGGTTTTTGCTTCGTAACTCCATTCATTACAGTAGAAAAGAATTTGAAATTCTGTTTTTCTATAGCATCATTTAAATAGGCTGCATAGCTGTCCACTAAAACCCATTTTAAATATATTTTCCAGTCTTCAATGGTATACGTTTTGGCTAATTGATTCAATCCTTTGTAAAATTCAGGTTGTCCTACAATAACCGAATCTGCTTTAGCAACTTTTAAGGTTGACAGCATTTTATCGACATTTAAATTAGGAACCAAAGCCTTAAATTGAGCAACCGACATCTTATTATAGTTTTTTATAGGATCACGAAGAGCTTCTAATTTACGTGATACTTTAGCCAGATCAGTTTCCAGCTTCATGATGGTTGCTGCATTTTTAGAGGCTGATGCATTATCCTGACCAATAAGCTGCATCATTGCCTGAAGGTGTTTTACATATTCTTTTCGGATGTTTGTTGTTTCCGTATCGGTATTGAAATAGTAATCACGATCTCCTAATCCCAGTCCTCCTTGAGTAAAAAACAACGCATATTTTGTACTGTTTTTGTCATCTTGAGCCAAATAGAAATTAAATGCCGGACCAGCTTCGATCGTATGCATATGAGCTATGGCCTCTGTTAAAGAAGAAATATCTTTGACAGCTTCAATTCGGGCCATTTCTGTTTTAAGCGGATTAATTTCGGCTTTTTCAATGGCTAAAGTATCCATTCCGGAAGCATAGAAATCACCGATTTTCTGTTTGTTACTTCCTTTGGCAGCGTCTTTATCTTCAGAAGATTTAACGCAAATCGTCTTTATCTGGGCGTTGATAGTATCGCCGATGGTTCTGAAAATCCCGTTACTGCTTTCCGTTTCAGGGATTGGATTTTTTTTAAACCAGCTTCCATTGGCATAATTAAAGAAATCTTCTCCAGGATGCATGGTTGTGTCCCGGTTTATTGCTAAAGGATCGGGTTGTGCTAATTCGGATGTTTCCTTGTCTTTACAGCTTGTTAAGAACAAAGTGGTTCCGGCAACAAGAAGTGTAACGTGTTTTAATTTCATAAAGTTTATGAGTTTGATTAGGATAAGTTTTCAAAGATATCTTTTTCTTACAATCTTTACAAGTCTATGGTAAGCTCATGCAGTTGATACTATATTTTAAATCAAATAATCATTTTGTTGTCAAATTTTAATTGTGTAATTAAAAGAATATCTTGCAAAGAAGCTAAACCAAATAAAGAAGTGAAATCAAAAAAATAATGTGATGCACATTCTTCATGATGCTAAAAATTGTTTGTGATTTTCAAAAATATCGCTATTTATCATAGTAAAAATATGCCTTTTATAAAACAAAGAACTTAAAATTTGCTCATCATCTTTGAAAAAAAACATTATAAAATAACACGTTTATTTTTACAATAATTTTAACCTGATTCCGTTGATAAATCTATATATTGCATTAATAAATAATATAACGAAGCATCATGAGCGATATAAAAATACTTTGGGTTGACGATGAAATTGATTTGTTGAAACCCCACATTCTATTCCTGGAAAAAAAAGGATACAACGTAACTACCTGTAATAACGGGCAGGATGCCATTGATATATTTGAGGATCAAAATTTTGATATTGTATTTTTGGACGAAAACATGCCCGGTTTAAGTGGTTTGGAAACGCTTGCTGAAATAAAGGAAAAGAAATCCGCGACACCTGTAATCATGATTACCAAAAGTGAAGAGGAATACATCATGGAGGAAGCTATCGGTTCGAAAATTGCCGATTATCTTATTAAACCGGTAAATCCAAACCAGATTTTACTCAGCCTTAAAAAGAATTTGGATCTTTCGCGTCTTGTATCCGAAAAAACAACTTTGGATTATCAGAAAGAATTCAGGAAGATAGCTATGGATATGGCTATGGTAAATTCTTATGAAGATTGGGTAGAACTATATAAGAAACTGTTGTTTTGGGAAATAGAACTGGAAGATATTGAAGACCAGAGTATGGTTGAGATTTTGGAAAGTCAGAAAGTGGAAGCTAATTCGCAGTTTGGAAAATTCATCGAGAAAAACTACGAAAAATGGTTTACTACTGAAGAAGGCCGTCCTTTTCTTTCGCATGAAATTTTCAGAAAACTTGTAGTTCCCGAAATCCGTAAAAAAGAAAAACCGATTTTATTTGTCGTAATCGATAACCTTCGCTACGATCAGTGGAAAGCCTTTGAAAGTGTGATCAACAATCATTATAAACTGGAAAAGGAAACGAGCTATTTCGCCATTCTTCCAACAGCTACACAATACGCCAGAAATGCCATTTTTTCAGGGTTAACTCCATTGGAAATGGAAAAAAATTACCCTCAATACTGGAAAAATGACACTGACGAAGGAGGAAAAAACCTGTATGAAGGAGAGTTCCTCACAGAACAATTGAAACGCCTTCGCATAGATATCAAACAGGAGTATTATAAAATAACCAACTTTAAAGACGGAAAAAAACTTGTAGATAATTTCAAAGCTTTAAAAAACAATGATTTAACGACTGTGGTTTACAACTTTGTAGATATGCTTTCTCATGCTAAAACAGAAATGGAGGTGGTTAAAGAATTGGCTTCTAATGATAAGGCATATCGTTCTCTCACATTGAGCTGGTTTAAGAATTCTCCTCTTTTGGAGATTATCCAGCAAGCGCAACAATTAGGATTCAAACTGATTGTAACCACCGATCACGGAACCATTAATTGTAAGAACCCTTCCAAAGTAATTGGGGATAAGCAGACAAGTTTAAATTTGCGCTATAAAACCGGAAGAAGCCTTACTTATGAAGACAAAGATGTATATGCTGTGAAAGACCCGAAAAAAATCGGTTTACCGGCAATAAACATGAGCAGTTCCTTCATTTTTGCAAAGAATGATTTATTCCTGGCGTATGTTAACAATTTTAATCATTATGTAAGTTATTATCGTAATACTTATCAGCACGGTGGTATCTCTTTGGAAGAAATGATTGTTCCTTTCTTGGTTTTCAATCCAAAATAGGTATATTTGGATTGTAAATTTCTTACAATCAAATAAAAGCCGTTTTGTTTATGGAAATCACCTTCACTCTTGAAGAAATTCAGGACGTAGTAAAACAGATTTTTGCCCACAGTATAAAAAAAGTAGTTACTTTCCACGCCGACATGGGTGTGGGAAAAACTACTTTAATAAAAGAATTAGTTACTTTTCTTGGTGTTAAACACATGGCATCAAGTCCGACATTCTCGCTTGTTAATGAATACAAAGCTTCCAATGATGAGATTATTTATCATTTTGATCTCTATCGGTTAAATTCCGAAGAAGAAGCCTACGATATGGGACTTGACGAATATTTTTATTCCGGAAACTGGTGTTTTATAGAATGGCCTGAAAAAACACCTAATCTGATTCCTCTTGATCATACTTCAATCCACATAAAACTTCTGCCTAACGGAAAACGTCATTTGACCGTTAAATGATTATGGTTTTTTGCTAAAATTTTGTACTTTGTGAACAATTCATTTAATTTAAAGTATGTCAATTACACCTTTTTCCAAACAACAACTGCTTCCCCAAGAAGAGAAGTTAGAAATAGAAAAGCACAAAAGTGCTCTTTTTATCGGAATACCTAAAGAAACATCCTATCAGGAGCGTCGTATTTGCCTCACTCCGGATGCGGTAAATTCTTTAACTTCACACGGGCACAGGGTGTTAATGGAAGCTGGTGCAGGTTTAAGTTCGAGTTTTTCAGACAAAGAATACAGTGATGCTGGGGCCGAAATAACAAGTGATACCAAAAAGGTTTTCAGTTGTCCCATGATTCTTAAAGTGGAACCACCAACCCTTCAGGAAATCGAGCTGATGAATCCGCAGACATTCCTAATTTCGGCTATACAACTAAAGACACAAAAGAAAGCTTATTTTGAAGCTTTAGCCATCAAACGAATTACAGCACTTGCTTTTGAATTTATAAAAGATGAAGACGGTTCCTACCCTGCCGTAAAATCATTGAGTGAAATTGCCGGTACGGCTTCTGTGCTGATTGCTGCCGAACTAATGATCAGCCAGTCGGTTGGAAAAGGACTTTTGATGGGAAATATTACAGGAGTCCGCCCAACGGAAGTTGTTATTTTAGGAGCCGGGACTGTTGCAGAATACGCCGCAAGAACTGCTATAGGATTAGGAGCAACAGTAAAAGTATTTGATAATTCAATTACGAAATTACGCCGATTGCAAAATATGTTGAACCAGCGTATTTTCACGTCTACAATACAGGAAAAATCACTTTTGAAAGCGTTACGCCGCTGTGATGTAGCCATTGGAGCCATGCGTGGGAAAAACCGTACTCCCGTAGTAGTGACAGAAACAATGGTAGAACACATGAAAAAAGGTGCTGTGATTGTTGATGTCAGTATTGATACCGGTGGCTGCTTCGAAACATCTGAAATTACCACGCATGAAAAACCTACTTTTATTAAGAGTAATGTTATTCATTATTGCGTACCGAATATCCCCTCGCGTTATTCAAAAACAGCTTCAATGTCAATAAGTAATATCATAACACCTTCATTGCTGAAAATTGCTGATGATGGTGGTTTGGAAAGTGCAATTCGTTGTGACAGAGGTTTAAAAAATGGCGTTTATTTTTATCACGGAATCTTAACCAATAAATCTATCGCCGATTGGTTTAATATTTCTTACCGCGATATAAACCTAATTGTATTTTAGTTGGTAATAGCAGATTGTTTGCTTATTTTTGGCACAAATTAATTACAATGAAATTCGTACATCGTTTAGCGTATTATCTTTTTGGACTGCTATTGGGCGGTATGTTTTTAGTTTTCTTCTTTCAAAAAAAGAAAACAGAATTTTGCTACATGCCAAATTGCAGGGTTTTAAAAGATTTGAGAAGCAAGCCTATCACCTACTCAAAAGAGGCTGAAGCTAAAATCAATGAGAAATGGGTTACTTTGGAAGATATAAAAAAATGTCTTCAGGACGGTGAAGTAGATTTTGATAAAAGCAATAAGCCCTTCGAACAAGGAAAACTGTACATTATAGAAGGTAAAAATGCTAATAATGAAGCTATTACTGTTGAAATGATTAATTACACCGAAAGAGTTGTATTAAAAGACGTGAAAAAACAGTAAAAAAATCTTGTGTAATCAAAATCCTGATGTATATTTGCAACGCAATCAGGTTCACTTGAAAGCACTATTATAGGGCGATTAGCTCAGCTGGTTCAGAGCACCTCGTTTACACCGAGGGGGTCGGGGGTTCGAACCCCTCATCGCCCACAAAAAACTCCTCAAATTTTTGAGGAGTTTTTTTTATACTATACATCCAAAAGTCTCGTTATTAGTTAAAAAAGCATCATGAAGCTTAATCTGCCGCTTTTTTCGGCCTTAAACAGTTTTTTAGTAGCCCAGTTTCTTTTTTTTATTGATGAAGG
>NZ_DATIDM010000155.1:0-16811 GCF_035456225.1 Flavobacterium sp.
GATGTAACCTACCTTAACACCTTTACTTTGGGCGTTTGCAGTTAAAAAAGCCAAGCTTACAAGTACAACTAAAAAATGTTTTCTCATAATGTTGATAAAGTTAATTTCAACTATCATGCCAAACTTTAAAATTGTTGGCCAATGATGAAATGGGTTTGCCATCCGCTCTTTTGGGATTCTCCCGGAATTGCATCAAATCCGTGAGCAAAATCAATACCCAATAAACCAAAGGCTGGCATAAATACTCTTAAACCAAATCCTGCAGATCGTTTTAAAGAAAAAGGCGTGTAATTCTTAAACGAATCGAAGGATGCACCTGCTTCCGCAAAGGTGAGTACATAAATAGAAGCCGACTGCGCTAAAGTTATTGGATAACGTAATTCCAATGAAAACTTGTTGTAAACAGTCGCTCCGATCTGTTGTCCATATTTAGCTCCAGGCGTCTCGATAATCGGTGCCAGGGACTGATTCGGATATCCTCTTAACTGAATCACCTCACGGCCATCCATGGAGAAGTTGGCTAATCCGTCACCACCTAAATAAAAACGCTCGAAAGGCACTAATCCTCTATCCTGGTTGTATGCTCCAAGGAATCCGAATTCACCTAAAGTACGCAAAACAAGTTTTTCATACACTTTAGTATACCAATCAGCTTTGAACTTTATTTTATAATATTCCAACCAGTTAAAACGAACCTGATCCACTTTGGCCGGATCTGCTGCAGCGTTGGTATAATCAGTCGAAGGTGTGCCGTCTGTGTTCAGAATTGGCTGACCATCACTGTCTATATACGCGTTTGCAGGAGCCCAAACGCCATTTGGTAGTGTGCCTGCTGAAGTCGTTTTTTGTTTATTTTCCTCTAAATTACCTAAATTTCCGTAATCTACACCATTGAAAAGTGAATATGGTAATGTAAATTTACCTGTAAGCGTAAATTCTGAACCAAATGTTGGGTAAATCGGGTTCATACCTTTACTGTTTCGCGATAGTGCCACAGTATATGTTAAGTTTCGCGAAGTTCCGTTACCAAAGGTGAAAAGTCCTGTAAAATAGTTGTTCAGATCGTAGTATTGGAATGCTACCGACTGTGATAAAATAAAATAATCATCCGGAACGGTAAGTTTTTTAGCCATACCGACCGAAATTGACGAAATCGTAAAACTTTGGTCTCTGGTTACGTCACGTGAGGAATAATTGTATAAGTATTGTTTACTGTGTGATAAGGATGTTGAAAAACTCACCGGTTTCTTACCTCCAAGCCAAGGTTCTGTGAACGATAAACTATAGGTTTGGAAATAGGAGCTACCCTGTAAACGCAAGGCCATTTTTTGACCGTCTCCCATTGGTAGTGGTTTGTAAGCATCCTTGTTAAATATGTTTCTTATGGAGAAGTTGTTGAAGGAAAGTCCTAATGTACCGATGAAACCGCCTCCCCCGTAACCTCCTTGTAATTCTACCTGGCTCGATCCTTTTTCAACAACGTTGTAATTGATATCAACAGTACCGTCTGCTCCGTTTGGCTTCACATCCGGTTTAAGGGCTTCAGGGTCGAAGAAACCTAATTGTCCTAACTCGCGAAGACTTCGCATAACATTTTCCTTGCTCCATTTCTGTCCTGGTTTTGTACGCAGCTCACGGTAAATTACATGGTCATTCGTTCTGTCGTTACCGGTAACTGTAACATTGTTGAAATAGGCTATAGGACCTTCAACAACTCGGATTTCGAAGTCAATGGTATCGTTTACGGTTTTTACTTCTACAGCATTAATGTTGGAGAAAAGATAACCGTTGTTTTGATATTCATTGGTAAGGTCGTTTCCGTCTGGTTTTGATTTATCGGCAATTCGTTCCTGCAACAATTTACCATTGTAGACATCACCTTTTTTGATTCCTAAAATTTGCTCCAGATATTGGTTGTTGTAAACGGTGTTTCCTAAAAATCTAAAGTCACCAAAATAGTATTTTTTACCTTCCTCAAGATCGATTTTGATGTCTACCGTATTTTTTTTCTTATTGTAAGTGACCGTTTCATTTGTAATTCTCGCGTCACGGTAACCGTTTTCTTTGTACTCTTCAACCAAAGCGTTCAAATCCTCGTTGTATTTTTCCTTTATGAATTTAGACGGTTTGATGATTCGCCATGGGTTAATGTAGCTTTTCTCTTTGGTGTTGGATAATGCACTCTTAACTTCACGTGTCTTTAACTGTGAATTTCCTGTGACTTCGATATTTCTGATTCTTACTTTTTTGCCACGATCAACAAAAACAACCATGTTTACCTTGTTCTCGGTAGAGTCAACAATGGTGTTTATGGTAACTTTAGTGTTGTAGTAACCGTCTTTTTTGTATTTGTTTTCGATGTAATTTTTGGTGGTAGTCAATAAGTTTTCGTTAACGACTTTGTCTTTTTTAAGATCATTCTCTTTAATTAGGTCGTCAATTTTTCCTTTTTTCACCCCTTGAAATTTAACTTCATTTAGTTTGGGTAACTCGTTGATGTTTAATTCAAGATAAATACTGTCGTTCTGGACTTTATCCACATAAAACGTAATATCGTTGAAAAGACCCAGTTTCCAAAGTTTTTTTATGGCGCTGCTTATTTCATCACCGGGAACGGTAATGAGTTGTCCTTTTTCAAGGCCTGAAAATGTTACTACGGTTTGCTGATTGTAAGTTATCTTTCCTGTTACATCAACATTGGCAAGAACGTATTTTTTTCCTGTTTCCGGTGTGTTGTCGTCTTGAGCGTTTACGGTGTGTATACTTGCTAAAAATATAATTGTAAAAACTAACTTGATAGTTTTTTGAAACATTCTGAAGTTATTTAATTTGTTCACTTGTTTTTCCAAATCTTCGTTCTCTTTTTTGATAACTGATAATCGCGTCATATAAGTCTTTTTCTCTAAAGTCAGGCCATAACACATCAGTAAAATAGAACTCGGCGTAAGCAATCTGCCACAATAAAAAGTTGCTGATGCGGTGTTCGCCACTAGTTCTAATTACTAAATCTACATCCGGTAAATCGTGCGTGTAAAGATGCTGATTAATAATTGATTCATCAATATCAGTTGTTGAAATTATATTATTTTTAACTTTATCGCTGATGTTTCTTACAGCTCGGATGATTTCCTCACGGGAGCCATAGCTTAATGCAAGCGTTAAAGTCATTCTTTTGTTGTCTTTTGTTTTGTCAATAACCTCAAGCAGTTCCTTTTTTACGGAGGCAGGAAGACTGTCCAGATTTCCTATGGAATTCAACCGGATCTCATTTTTCAGAAGTGTTTTCAGTTCGCCTTTTAAGGATGAAATCAAAAGTTTCATCAAAGCATCAACTTCCATTTTAGGGCGGTTCCAATTTTCGGTGGAAAAGGCATAAAGTGTAAGGTTTTCGATGCCTATTTTTGCGCAAGTCTCAACCACTGTGCGGACAGATTTGGTTCCGCTTTCATGACCAAAGGCACGAAGCATTCCTTTTTGTTTTGCCCAACGGCCATTGCCATCCATGATTATGGCAAGATGTTTAGGTAAATTGTCCTTATTGATGTTTTCCGGTAAGCTCATTTTATTCTGCGCAATAACAAGGGTTTTGTCCAAAAGTATACGTTAGCGTAACTCCTGTAAAAACGTACCAGTCATTGCTGTTTAAATTTCCAAATTTCAAAGAAGCGTATTCCGGATTATCGGGGTTGCTTCCGTCTAAATTATCAGTAAAACTATATTTAACGCTGCTTTCTATTCCTAATACAAAATGATTTGCGATTCGGGTTTTTAGGCCCAAAGTCATCGGGATGGCAAAGGAATATTTGCTTTCATCTATTTTTGTTTCTCCATTCAAAACATATAATTCGTCATAACGGAAAGCACTCAATCCCGTATAAACATAAGGAGTGATTATGAATCCGCTATCATGAAGATTGAAATCGAAGAAGTTGAATTCCAGTCCTGCCGAAAGTTCTTTGATTTCATTTTCAAAATTATAACCTCTTTTTTTTCTTGCCGATACATCCGAATCCAGATCATCAGAAGTGATTTTTCCCTGGGTATACGAAATGCGATAGGCATGACGGATACTGCGGTTCCATTTATACAAAGCGCCAAAACTGAAATCTTTTGGTGCGATGTAAGTCGTCGGACCTACATCGCCAATGTAATTGCTTCCTCCCAGAAAAACACCCAGCTCATGTATTTGAGCTTTGGTTTGCGTGCATAGCAAGAGAAAGAATATGGCTGCAAAGATTCTTTTCATTTTGTTAAAATAGTGTGCAAATATAACAATATTGATTACTAAACCATCTTTGTTATAGCATTTTCACGTGGTTAAAAGTAATAAAATTCGAATTAATCTTTACCTAACGGGATTTGTGGGCTTTGTAGTATGAATTTTGGGGAGAAATTTGTTTAGTTGCGTTTGTCTTCTCCCCAAAGAAGTTTGTTGCGCAATGTTTTTAAGAAACCTTCTTCGGGGAAGTCAACCATGTTTATTGTAAACGGTGCTTTTTTTACGTGGATTTCGTTTTCGTTATCAATGGCTTTTGTGCCCGAATCGAGTGACACCAGAAATTGGGGCTCTCTTCCTGAAACTTTTAGTTTTATTTCGGTTTCGTCGCAGATTACCAAGGGGCGGACATTCAGGTTGTGCGGGGCGATAGGGGTAATTACAAGGCATTTGGATTCCGGTGTGATTACAGGGCCTCCACAACTTAAATTGTATCCGGTCGAACCTGTCGGGGTTGAAATGATAAGTCCGTCTGCCCAAAAGGAAGTCAGGAATTCGCCGTTCAGACAGGTTTCGATGGTAATCATCGAAGTGGTGTTTTTACGGGAAACGGTGATTTCATTTAGAGCAAAATTCAGGTCGTAAATATCACATGGGTCGGGGTAGCACTCCAGACTCAATAAGGTTCTTTCCGAAACTTTATAGTTGCCTTCAAATAAGGAAAGAAGCGATTTTTCAATAGAATCCTGTTGAACATTTGCCAAAAAACCCAGTCGGCCGGCATTGATTCCGACAATTGGTATTTCTTTACTTTTTACGAAAGTGGTAGCGCGAAGCATTGTACCGTCGCCACCTATGCTGATGAAGAAGTCGAAACTTGCATTAAGTTCTGTATGGCTGGAAAAAGTTGGCATTTCTTTTACTGAAATGTTGTTTTCAACTAAAAGCGCATGATAATTAGCTTCAAAAACCACTTCGGCGTTGTTCTTTTGAGTAATCGCCAAAATTCTGTCGATGATGTCTTTAGTGTTTTGCTGATAGGTCTGTCCGTAAATCGCTAACTTCATAAAGAGGGTTTCTGATTAGATATTTAAATATTTGTCCAGATAGTCGGAACGGTCTTTTAGGTTGTTCAGATAAGCATCTTCCTGATGTTCGCTGATGATTTCATAGTTATACCTTCTGAAGGTTTGAATGATTTCGTTTATTCCGCCAAGACTTAATTTTAAAGTAACCTGTACTTTTTCCATATCGTTGTAAGAAATAAAAAGGCCGAGCAGTTTTGCGTTGTTGCTTTCCACGATTTGTGCAATTTCACTCATGCTGTATTCTTTTATGCCTTTTTGTACAACGAGGATGCCTCCGTCTTCTTTCAAGAAAGGTGTTTCATGAAAACATTTTATGACATCAGCAATTTCGTAATAACCTATATAAGTATTGTTTGCGTCTAAAACCGGAACGACGTTAGTTTCGTTTTTGGCAAAAATTTCAAGTAAATCCAGCCAAGGCATTGTGTCTCTCGCGAAAAAACGTTCGAAGGTATAACGAAATTCGCCAATTTTCCTGTCGCTGTCTAAAAGTTCAACATCTTCAGCGCTGGCACAACCAATATAAACCCCTTCTTCCAAAACAGGAAAATGGCTGTATGGAAATTCAAGAAATAAATCCTGAACTGTTTCTATCGTGTCTTCAATTAGAATCGGTTCAACTTCATTATTTATATATTCGGTAATTTCACTCATAACTTATAAATCGAAATCGATTGCAAAATAATCAAAAAATAGGACATTCCCGCTTGATTTTACTTTGTATTTTTGTGGGAAAATCATTTTAGCATGACAAAATTATCTGTAAATATAAATAAAATAGCCACGCTGCGAAACTCCCGCGGGGGGAATGTGCCCAATCTGCTTCAGGTTGCGGCCGATGTTCAGCGTTTCGGGGCACAGGGTGTAACGGTTCATCCAAGACCTGACGAGCGACATATTCGTTATCAGGATGCAAGGGATTTGGTTTCGGTTGTTATTACGGAATACAATATAGAAGGGAATCCGCAGCATAATTTTATCGATTTGGTTTTGGAATGCAAGCCGACACAGGTAACATTGGTTCCGGATGCCATTGGAGCGTTGACCTCAAATGCAGGGTGGGATACGATAAAAAACCAGTCCTATTTAAAGGAGGTTATAGCCGAATTTAAAAAACACGGTATCCGTACTTCAATTTTTGTGGATCCGGTTCTGGAAATGATTGAAGGAGCTAAAGCCACAGGGACAGATCGTATCGAATTGTATACGGAAGAATTTGCGCATCAGTACGGACTGGGGAATAAGAAAGGTATCGAACCGTATGTGGCTTCGGCTGTTATGGCTAATGAACTGGGCTTGGGTATTAATGCCGGACATGATTTGAGTCTGGACAATATTAGATTTTTCAAAGAAAACATACCCGGCCTTTTGGAGGTTTCGATAGGACACGCTTTGATTTCCGAATCGCTTTATCTCGGGCTGGAGAATGTGGTTAATATGTATCTGCAACGATTAAAATAATGGAATTATATTCAAGAATTGAAGGAGAAGGGCAGCCGTTTTTAATTGTTCACGGTTTTTTGGGAATGTCCGACAACTGGAAAACGCTGGGGACTCAATTTGCCCAGCAGGGATTTCAGGTGCACATGCTTGATATGCGCAATCACGGTAAAAGTCCGCATTCGGAAGATTTTACGTATGCTGCAATGGTTCAGGACGTGTACGATTATTGCGAAAAGCATCAATTGGGAAAAATACACCTGCTTGGTCACTCAATGGGGGGGAAAATCGCGATGTTTTTTGCAACAACATATCCTGAAAAAGTAGAAAAACTTATTGTTGCCGACATCGGCCCGAAATATTACGCACCGCATCATCAGACCATTTTGGCGGGTCTAAACGCTGTCGATTTTTCAGTCAAACCAAGTCGCGCGGAAGTTGAAGAAACGGTTTCGAAGTATATAAAGGATTTCGGAACCCGACAGTTTTTGCTGAAAAGCCTCTATTGGGTCGAGCCCGGGCAACTTGGTTTTCGATTCAATCTGGATGTTTTCAATCGGAAAATTGAAACCGTAGGAATGGCGCTTCAGGCAGAAAATCATTTTGACGGGCCCGTGCTGTTTCTTCGGGGTGATAAGTCGGATTATATTCTGGATGCAGATTTTGAGACTATAAGGTGTCATTTTCCTGATGTTGAAATGGTTACGATTGTAAATGCCGGACATTGGCTGCACGCCGAGAATCCAAAGGATTTTTACGAATCGGTTATCGGTTTTCTGACTAAATAAAATAGCTTATCAAAAGGATGTTATTAAAATAGTATGATTGCATAACATTTTTCTTAAAAAAATTGTAAAATCCATATTTTGTTATAAATTTGGAAATGTCATTTAAGAAAAAAATGATCAGAAAAACTAACTCTTTTTTATAACTATGAGAAAACTATTGTCTTTAACATTATTGGCTCTGGCGGGTACTTCTGCGTTTGCCGGGGGTTATCGTGTGAGTTTGCAAGGGCAGAAACAACTTGCCATGGGGCATACTGGTGTGGCTGTTGTAAACAGTGCCGAATCGTTGTTTTTTAATCCGGCGGGAATCTCCTTCCTGGAAGATAAATTCAATGCTTCAATAGGGGCTAACGCCCTTTTTGCAGAAACAAAATTTCAAAATGAAATGTATAACATCCAAAATTCAACCCAGAATGTTGGAACACCATTTAATATTTATGTTACTTATAAAATAAACAAATGGTTATCGGCAGGTCTTGCCGTATATACGCCGTATGGTAGTGAAGTGGAATGGGATCAGGATTGGGAAGGTTCGCACTTGGTAAATAATATCGATCTGAAGGCATTCTACATTCAGCCAACCATAGCATTGAAGGTTAGTGATGAGTTTTCGGTTGGTGGCGGACCGATATATGTTAACGGTTCTGTGGAATTCAACAGAAACCTGAACCGAAGTCTAACGGACGAAAACGGAAACAGATCTGATGTAAATTTGGAAGCCACAGGGATAACAGCTTGGGGATGGACTGCAGGATTCATGTTTAACCCGTGTAAGGAAATGCGTTTAGGGGTGAATTACCGTTCGGAAATCATTATGGAAGCCCGAGGAGGTGATGCGACATTTAATGATGTTCCGGTTTTCCTTCAGGGAACGTATTCAAATACTACTTTCAATGCGGATTTACCATTACCTGCTGAATTAACGGCTGGTTTATCACTTAATGTGACGGACAAATGGATGATTGCTTTTGATTTTAACAGAACGATGTGGAGTGCTTACGAATCTCTTAACGTAGACTTTGATAATAGTGTGCCGACTTCTGTGAATCCAAGAAACTACCATGATACAAATACTTATCGTGTAGGTACACAGTACAAGGCAACGGATAAGTTTACTTTCAGAGCCGGATGGTATAAAGATGAAAGTCCTATTTCAGCGGGTTATTTCGCTCCAGAGACACCTCGAAACGATTCTATGGGGTATACAGGTGGTTTGACATATCAGATCAATAAAAATTTAGGTGTTGACGCTTCGTTCCTGTATCTGCATTTCGATGAGATTGATGCGTCTTATGATCATTACCAGGAAACTACTTTGGTTAACGGACAGCCGGTTACCAGTACGATTCCGTTTGGAGGGACTTATAAGTCAACAGTTTTTTCTCCGGGTGTTGGTGTAACATATAGCTTCTAATTATTAAAAGGAAATTAAGATGAAAAATAAATTTATATATTTTGCAGTAATAGCAGCTTTGGGTTTAGCGTCATGCGAACCTGAATTTGAGAATGAAGTGAGTGATGCTTCATACTCGGCAGGGGAAGCTGATTTTTCTTCCTACGTAGCTATCGGGAATTCATTGACCGCTGGTTATATGGATGGAACGGTTTCTCGTGGAGGTCAGGCGTATTCTTACCCGAACCTTTTGGCGCAACAATTTTCGGTTGTGGGCGGAGGAGAATTCACTCAGCCTTCGTATGAGGATGATGTGAATAATATTGGAGGACTTACTTTAGGTGGAATACAAATAGGCGGTACCCGATTGGTTATTGACTATTCTGCAGGAGCACCTGAAAATATTGCAGGAACCCCAACAATTGAGGTTTCAAATCTTCAGGCAAAAGCTTACAATAACATGGGTGTGCCGGGAGCTAAATCTTTCCATTTGCTGGCACAGGGTTATGGTGATTTGCAAGGAGTGCAATTAGGTTTGTCAAATCCATATTTTGTTAGACACGCGACCTCTCCTACGGCTACGGTTTTGGGAGATGCGCTATCTAAAAACCCGACTTTCTTCACGAACTGGATAGGTTCCAATGATGTGTTGTCGTATGCGACCAGTGGAGGGACTAAGCCAAACAATCCGGCAACACCTGAAGATGAGAGTTTATTGCCTGCAGACGATCATAATATAACGGGTAATGTGGATCCTTCCACTTACGGAAGTACTGACATTACGAATGCAAATGTGTTTGCCAGTGTCTATTCTACGATTATTGATGCATTGACTGCTAATGGGGCTAAAGGGGTTGTTTCCACTATTCCAAGTGTAACTGCTATTCCTTTCTTTACGACAGTGCCTTATAATCCGCTTACAAAATCCGCCTTGGGTCAAGGGGATGAAGCTGTAGGAGAAGCAACAATTAATGCTTTGAATGCACAGTTGTATGGTCCGTTAAAACAAGCTTTAACAGCTTTCGGCGCAGGAAACAGAATTAATTTGTTATCTACAACCGCGGGTAATCCGTTGTTAATTAAGGATAAAACCCTGACGAATTTGGCGCCTCAGTTAACGGCTGCGTTTACTCCGATACTTGGAGCTCAAACCGCTGCATTTTATGGTCAGGTATTTGGTCAGGCCAGACAGGCGACTTCTCAGGATTTGGTGCTTTTAACCACTAGGGGAGCTATCGGGGCTGCGCCTGCAGGGGTTCCGGCTCCATTGGATAAATACGGGATTACTTACCCGCTAGAGGATAAACACATCTTGATACCATCTGAAAAAACGGCTATTGCAAATGCAACGTCAGCTTACAATTCGGCAATCGTTTCTATTGCGGCTTCCAAAGGTTTGGCTGTGGCGGATATGAATGCGATAATGAATCGTCTGGTTAACGGGTTGCGTTTACAGGATGGTCAGGTTTACACGGCTGATTATTTTACAAGCTCAGGAGGCTTTAGTAATTACAGCTCTGTGTTGTTCTCTTTAGACGGTGTGCATCCTAATCCGAGAGGATATGCGGTCATTGCTAATGAGATTATCAAAGTAATCAATTCACATTATAAGTCAAAATTACCAATACATGATATTGGTAAATTCTCGGGTGTTACGATACTGGGCAGTAACTAAAAAATAATAGTTTGAAAAAAAGCGCTGAATTTTCAGCGCTTTTTTTATTTTTATCGAATATTTAAACGTTATGAAAAATTTACTTATCCGACTTTTAATAACGACAATCCTGATTGTTGTTTTGTCTCATTTCCTTCCGGGTATTGATGTGAAAACCATAAAGGCAGCTTTGATAACAGCGGTGGTTTTAGGGCTGCTTAATACATTCCTGAAACCCATTTTGGTGTTTTTTACTTTGCCGATTACCTTGCTGACATTGGGGTTGTTTTTGCTGGTTATTAATACCTGTATGGTTTTGCTTGCAGATCATTTAATTGATGGTTTTGATATTGAGCCTAATATTTTTGTCAATGCTTTTATTTTTAGTATTATACTGTCTTTAAGTCAGTGGTTTTTGAATTTGTTTGTCAAAGATTAATTTTTTTAGGGTAGCATTGTCCGGTTTGTGAAGTGTGGTTTTCTTTAAAAAAGAGCGAATATTTATTCGTTTTTTGGTGTCTTTCGACCATTGAAAAGCAAATAAATATAATCAGATGGAATACAATAGGTTAAAAACTTGGTTGGGTTGTAAAAAATATATAATTTTGCAACCCAATTTTAGTACGTAAAAAAATTATATAATGAATATTACAAGAAACAACGTAGATGCGTTAAATGCAATTGTAACTGTTGAAGTTACAAAAGAGGATTATGCAGGTCAGGTAGAGAAAGTATTGGCTGATTACCGCAAGAATGCTAGTATTCCTGGATTCCGTAAAGGTGCTGTGCCAATGAGTTTGATTAAAAAACAATACGGTAAGGCGGTTCTTTTGGATGAAGTGAACAAGTTGTTGCAAAATTCATTAAACAATTACCTAGTTGAAGAGAAATTGGATATTCTTGGAAATCCGCTTCCTAAAGTAACGGAAGATTTTAATTGGGATACGGATAACTATAAATTCGAATTCGAATTAGGTTTGGCTCCTGACTTCAAAGTGGATTTGACTGCAAAAAATAAAATTACAAAATACACTATCGTTGCTGACGACAAAATGTTAGATGAGCAGGTGGAGCGTATACAAAAACAATACGGAAAATTGATTTCCAAAGACAAAGTTGAAGAAGGTGATGATGTCAGAGGAACTTTCTCAAATGAAGATAAAGGAATCAACAGTACGGTAAACATCGCATTGGATATCTTCAAAAGAAAAACAGATGCGAAGAAATTCATCGGTAAAAAAGTTGGGGATGTAGTTGCTTTGGGAACTAAAGGTCTTTTTGATGATGATCACAAATTGATGGACTATTTAAAAGTAGATCACGATGATGTTCACGGTTTGGATATCGAAGTTAATTTCACTATTGAAGAAATCAATACTTCTGAGAAAGCAGAGTTAAACCAGGAATTATTCGATAAATTGTTCGGAGCTGGAAACGTGACTTCTGTAGAAGAGGTAAAAGGTAAAATCAAAGAAGATGCAGAACAGCAATTCGCTGCTCAAGCAGATCAGAAATTCTTAAACGATGTTACCGAGTTCTTAATCGAAAGCACAAAATTCGATTTACCTGCTGAATTCCTTAAAAAATGGATTCAGACAGTTGGTGAGAACCCATTATCTCCGGAGCAGGCTGAAGAAGAGTATGCTAAATCAGAAAATGGTTTACGTTACCAGTTAATCGAAGGGAAGGTTATCGTAGAAAACAATCTGCAGACTACTTTTGATGAATTGAAAGACTTCACGGCTGATTTGATCAAAAAACAAATGGCACAATTCGGACAGATGAACCCAACAGATGCTGATGTTGACGGAATCGTGGCAAGAGTATTGTCAAACCAGGAAGAAGTAAAACGTCTTTCGGAACAAATCATGAGCCAAAAGATGGTAAACCTGTTCAAAGAGAAGGTTTCAGCTAAGTCTAAAGAAGTTTCTTATCAAGACTTTATTAAAGAAATGTACGGAGAATAATTTTTCGTGAAAAAATAAGTATATTTGAGCGTCAGACATTAGTTTGGCGCTTTTTTTAACTTTATAAACCAATAAGTTTACGATATGAATTACGGAAAAGAATTTAAAAAATATGCCACGAAGCATCACGGGGTAAATAGTATGTATTACGATAAAATCGTAGGAAGTATGACTCCGTATATTATTGAAGAGCGTCAGTTAAATGTTGCATCCATGGACGTTTTTTCACGTTTGATGATGGACAGAATCATTTTTTTAGGAACCGGTGTTGATGATTATGTGGCAAACATTATCCAGGCACAGTTGTTATTCCTGGAAAGTGTGGATGCTTCAAAAGATATCAGTATTTATATCAATTCTCCGGGCGGAAGCGTGTATGCAGGTTTGGGAATTTACGATACCATGCAGTTTGTTAAACCGGATGTGGCTACGATCTGTACAGGAATGGCAGCTTCAATGGGAGCGGTTTTATTGTGCGCAGGAGCAGAAGGGAAACGTTCGGCTTTACCACATTCCCGCGTTATGATCCACCAGCCTTCAGGAGGAGCGCAAGGTGTGGCTACGGATATGGAAATCAATTTGAAAGAGATGTTGAAGCTGAAAGAAGAATTATATCAGATTATTTCGCATCATTCAAAACAACCCTATGACAAGGTATTTAAGGATAGTGAAAGAGATTACTGGATGAAGGCTGATGAGGCAAAAGAATACGGTATGATCGATGAAGTATTGAGAAGAAGTTAAATAAATACAGGTCAAAAGTTAAAGGTCTTAAAGTCGACTTTATACTTTGTAACTTTGCAACAAAAATAAAAATATGGCTAAAGAAGTTTTAGAGTGTTCTTTTTGTGGAAGGAAAAAGCCAGAAACCAATTTGCTGATTGCGGGAATCAATGCTCATATTTGCGATAAATGTATCGAGCAGGCTCACGGAATCGTATTGGAAGAATTAAAACAAAACGGTAATTCCGGATTACTTACCGATTTAGTATTGAGTAAGCCGAAGGAAATACGTGCCTTTTTGGATCAGTATGTGATCGGACAGGATCAAACCAAAAAAGTGATGGCGGTTGCGGTGTACAACCACTACAAACGTCTGTTGCAAAAGCAGTTTGACGATGAGGTTGAAATCGAAAAAAGCAACATCATCATGGTCGGGCAAACCGGAACCGGAAAGACATTAGTGGCTAAAACAATTGCTAAAATGCTGAACGTTCCGCTGGCAATTGTAGATGCAACAGTTTTGACAGAAGCAGGATATGTGGGGGAAGATGTGGAAAGTATCCTTACCCGATTGCTACAGGCTGCCGATTATGATGTAGCTAAAGCTGAAAGAGGAATCGTTTTTATTGATGAGATTGATAAAATTGCCCGTAAGAGTGATAATCCTTCGATAACACGAGATGTTTCGGGAGAAGGTGTGCAACAGGCTTTGTTGAAGCTTTTGGAAGGTACTGTTGTGAATGTGCCACCTAAAGGTGGTCGTAAACATCCGGATCAGAAATTCGTTGAAGTAAATACGCAAAATATCCTGTTTATCGCAGGAGGTGCTTTTGACGGTATCGAACGAATCATTTCCAAGCGATTAAATCGTCAGGCAGTAGGATACGGTTCATCTAAAAATACAGATGCTATCGATAAGGATAATCTGTTGCAGTACATCATTCCGAAAGACATTAAAGATTTCGGACTGATTCCGGAGATTATCGGACGTCTTCCGGTATTGACGCACATGGATCCATTGGATAAAGCAACATTGCGAGCTATTTTAACGGAACCTAAAAATGCTTTAGTGAAACAATACAAAAAGCTTTTTGCAATGGATGACGTCGAATTTGCTATTTCGGACGATGCTTTGGATTTTATAGTGGAAAAAGCTTTGGAATACAAATTGGGTGCCCGCGGTTTACGTTCGCTTTGCGAAGCTATCCTGACGGATGCTATGTACGACTTGCCAAGTTCAGACGAAACCAGTTTGTATATTGACAAAGATTATGCGGAACATTCGTTGAGTAAAAATTTACTTCAGCGTTTGCAGGCTGCTTCTTAAATAAAAAAATCCCGATTCGTTCGGGATTTTTTTATGTTCTAATCGAAAAATATTTCTTCGGAGAAGTCCAGTGTTTCTGATTCGAGAAAGTTGTTCTTCATTTCGTCCAGTCCTTTAGCTAAAAGCAGTTCGGTTGTGAATTTCCTACTGATGCCATGTATGTGATCTTTATGGATAAGTTTGAAGAAAAACTTCCCTGCCGGGGTCTTGAATTTCAAAAATGAGGTGTTTTCAAAGCGTTGTTTTAAAAAAGCAATGTCTTTTTGGCAATCGTCTTTAGTTTTGTAACTCTGACTCGTAAACAGCGTTTTTCCTCTTCGGGAATTGAACTCGAATTTGATTAGTCCGTTCTCTTTTCTGCTGATGACGAAAGTTCCCATTGATGGTGCTTGTTAAAGGCTGCAAAAATATAAAAGTCCAGAAATATCACGGAACTTTTTATTTAAAGATATGATGTTTTTTGTTCTTTTGCCTGATTGGGTTTTTCTTGTCAAAACTTTGAATAGTGTGTTTGGGGCAAAATGGATGTTAAGGGAATAAAAAAAGCCTCAAACATTGTTTGAAGCTTTCTTGTACTCAAGGCGGGACTTGAACCCGCACGGACTAATGTCCACTGGATTTTAAGTCCAGCGTGTCTACCAATTCCACCACTCGAGCATTGTATTGGTTTGAGCGAAAAACGGGGTTCGAACCCGCGACCTCAACCTTGGCAAGGTTGCGCTCTACCAACTGAGCTATTTTCGCATTATCATCTTTTTAAAGAACCGCAACACTTGTTCTGTATTGCGAGTGCAAATGTAGCACATAAATTTAATTTCGCAAGTGTTTTGGGTAAAAAAAACGAAACTTTTTTTTAATTCTTTGATAACGTATGGTTTATAAAATGATTATTTTTTACCGAGCATACGTTTAATTTCGTTCAGTTTCATCAGGGCTTCAACCGGAGTTAAGGTGTTGATGTCCAAATTCTGAATTTCTTCCTTGATTTCTTCCAAAAGAGGGTCGTCTAAATTGAAAATGCTTAACTGCATTTCTTCTTTATTTGATTTTATTCCTGCCAATGCTTCCCCGGAATGATCCTTCTCCAGCTTTTTCAGGATTTTTTGCGCTTTTAAAATAACGGTTTGCGGCATACCAGCCATTTTGGCTACATGGATACCAAAACTGTGCGCGCTTCCGCCTTTAACCAGTTTTCGAATGAAAAGAACCGTATCTTTTAATTCCTTTACCGAAACATTAAAATTCTGAATACGCTCAAAGGTAAGCTCCATTTCATTCAGTTCATGATAATGTGTGGCAAACAGTGTCTTTGGTTTATTCGGGTGCTCGTGCAAATATTCCGCAATCGCCCATGCAATCGAAATTCCGTCGTAAGTGGAGGTTCCGCGCCCGATTTCGTCCAAAAGAACAAGGCTTCGGTTTGAAATATTGTTCAAAATAGATGCGGTTTCATTCATTTCGACCATGAACGTGGATTCTCCCATCGAAATATTGTCGCTGGCACCTACACGGGTGAAGATTTTGTCGACAATGCCCATACGAACGTTTTCTGCCGGAACAAAACTTCCCATTTGAGCCAACAAAACAATCAAAGCGGTTTGGCGCAGGATGGCTGATTTACCCGACATGTTCGGACCGGTAATCATAATAATCTGTTGCGATTCGTTGTCCAGAAAAACATCGTTTGCAATATAAGGTACACCAACAGGTAGTTGTTTTTCTATTACCGGGTGACGACCGTTTTTAATGTCTAAATCGAAACTTTCATCAATTTCCGGACGGATATAATTATTTTCGATAGCCAATTGGGTGAACGAACACAAACAGTCTAACTGGGCTACCAGGTTGGCGTTTAGTTGAACAGGCTTGATGTACGTGGAAATCCACTGAACTAATTGCTCAAACAATTCCGTTTCAAGTTTGTGGATTTTCTCTTCGGCACCTAAAATTTTGGTTTCGTATTCTTTCAGTTCTTCCGTAATGTAACGCTCTGCATTTACCAGGGTCTGTTTGCGAATCCATTCTGCCGGAACTTTGTCTTTATGAGTATTTCGGATTTCAATATAATAACCGAACACATTGTTGAATGATATTTTTAAGGAAGGGATTCCGGTTTTCTCGCTTTCGCGTGCCTCCATAGCTTCCAGATATTCTTTTCCAGAAAAAGCTATGCTTCGCAATTCGTCTAATTCCGGGTGAATTCCTTTAGCAATCG
>NZ_DATIDM010000156.1:0-5736 GCF_035456225.1 Flavobacterium sp.
AAAGAAGAAGCAATGCGTTTAGGTTATGTTTCAGCGGAAGATTTTGATGCGTGGGTAAAACCGGAAGATATGGTTTAACTGTCTTTTTTTTCGATTTTTCCGATGATATCATTCAACATATCAATCTGAACTTTCTGAAACTCAATCAGTGACTGCTCCTGATGCATAATCAAGTGGTCTATTTTCTCATGCAACATTCTGATTTCGAGTTCTGATTTCAGATTGACCATATAATCATTTTTAGCTCTTTGCCGGTCTTTTTCTTCCTGTCGGTTCTGACTCATCATAATCACCGGTGCCTGAAGCGCTGCAATACAGGAAAGGATCAGATTCAAAAGAATAAACGGATAGGGATCAAATCCTCTGTTGAGAAAAATAAAAACATTCAAGCATATCCATACCAATAAAAAAAACAAGAAAGACAGTATAAAAGTCCAGCTTCCTCCAAACTCGGCAACTTTATCGGCAATCCGTTGACCAAAAGTAACATTTGAGCTATCTTCCTCCGGTTTTTGAAGAACTGTTTGCTGGTTTGTCAATGAAGTAATTACCGCTTTTTCCAGTTCGTTCAACTCGCTGACTTCCTTCAACAGAAAACCAGAAATGTATTTTTCCCGGAAGTAATTCAGTTCTTCAACAGACAGTAAACTATCAACATTAAAACCAGGATATTCATTTTGAATACAATCAAAGATAGATTTACGAATTGTTTTTCCGTAAACCCGGTCAGATATCGGAAATTCTTCTCCTGAAATATCACTTACGAATGTCTTCATACCTCTCCTCTTTTAAAACCATTTTTTCTTTCTGAAATAAACAATCATCCCCACGACCAATAAAAACATGCCTGCCAAAACCTCAAAATAGCCATACTTCCAGCGCAGTTCCGGCATATAATCGAAATTCATCCCATAAACACCCACCACAAAAGTCAGCGGTATGAATATAACTGAAACTACAGTAAGGGTTTTCATAATCTCATTCATTCTTTGGCTTTGCGTCGAAAAATGAAAATGGGAAGCACTGTCTAATGAATTCAGATCGTAATCAATCTGCTCCAAAAGCTCTAAACATTTTTGATGCAAACGGGCGAAAAAAGTATAATTGGCAACTTCAATTCCGTCGTAATCAGTATCATCCTTAAAACTTTTCAGACTGAATAAAGCATCCCGGAGCGGAATAATAGAACGTTTAAGGAAATTAAGATTCTCACGGTTGTTTTCAATCCGAATCAAAACATCCTGACGATGATTCGTTTTAGATTCAACCATCAGCGCTTCGATTCGGTCTTCATATGCTTCAATAGTGATATAAAAATTTTCCATGATAGCATCCAACATCAAATACAGCAGATAGTCATTTTTCTTTTTACATACAATACCGGCATTTGTTCTTATACGCTCACGGATATGCGTAAAAAAATCACTTTTCTTTTCCTGAAAAGAGACCAGAAGATTTTCCTTTAATATAAAACTGATTTGCTCTACACGTGCACTATTTAAATCCTCATCCGGCAAAATCGACTTGATACTGAAAAACAAAGTGTCATTGAGTTCTTCCATTTTTGTCCGCCTGGTGGTATTTAAAATATCACCGACGATATAAGGTTCTATTTTCAGTAAAACTCCGACTTCTTTAACCAATTCAACATTATGTAAGCCATGAATATTCAACCATTTAACATCATTTACCTGATCTGGATCATTAAGTTCTTCATTCACTTTTTTCAGCTGAACTCTATGGTATTCCTCATAGCGGTTCTCATTATAAACAAATATCTGAAGTTCAACAGGATCTATCTTATGAACTCCTGTATACTCGTAAAAATTGGGTTGGGCTTTACGTCCTTTTTTGTATTTAATTTTTCGCACGCAGTAAAGACTTTTAATTTAGTTCTAAGTTACATTATTTTTTTAAATAAAAAGGTCGCCAAGTTTTCCCTGACAACCTTTTCAACTGTTATATGTATTTTCAGTTAACCTATTTTTTGGTTACCCGAATGGAGATACGTCGGTTTTGCGCTCTTCCTTCTTCCGTATCGTTAGAAGCTACAGGATGCTGTTCTCCATAACCTTCAGCAGCCATTCTTGCCGCAGGAATACCTAATTTGACAAGTTCAGCCATTACTGATTTGGCTCTTTCATCGGATAATTTCAAATTGGCAGCCGGATCACCAACATTATCGGTATAGCCACCTAATTTGATTTCCACCGCCGGATAAGCCTTAAGAATTTCAGCTATATTCTTAAGTTGTTCTTGAGATTCCGGTTGTAAAGTAGCTTTTCCGGTATCAAACAACAATCTGTCGAAATTGAACCAGGTAGTTTTATCAACCACTTTAGTCTTGTCTTCTATCCATTTAACCAATTGGTTTTCGATACCTAATTCCGGAGCGTTAAGTTCCACTCCATTTGCAAGTTTTATTTTTAAGAATTCTCCCAAAGATACTGCTGCATCTTTAACTTCAGTTGCCGCATCTTTTATGTCATCCCCTAAAGAATCCATATTTACTTTGACAGAATCTGTCACTGTTTCTACATTTTCTTCCACTTTTTCTTTATTGCATCCTTTGGTAAGCATATACAACAATAAAATTCCGCCTCCAACAAGAAGAAGTGCCAACAACCATTTTGGAAAACCTCCGCCGGAATCATCATTTTGAACAGGAGAAGCAGCATATCTGGCTTCGTCCCTGTAATTATCTGAAAAACCTAACAACGAACCCAACCCGGCAGGAAGAGCCCCAAAAATATTATTTCTTTCTGATGACAGTAAATTTGTCACAGCTGATGAAGACATCCCGGACTTACCAAAATAGGCCAAAATCATTGCGCCTGCCATACTCAAAAGAGAACCTGCAGACGAACTCTTAATCCCGCCTGCATTTGCAATCAAATCGGTTACTGAAGATTGTTTCCCTCCAAAAAGCAAATCAAGCAATTTAGAACCAATATCACTCGCTTTTCCGCCGTTAAGCAGCGGAGGTAAGTTTAACAAAACATTACCTGAGTTCTGAGTTTCTGTAACCAAATTCATAACACTGCTCATAAAACCAGAATCATTCGATTTGTTCACAAAACCACTTAATAAAGTCGGAATAGCAGCAGATATTGAATTTGTTATACCACTTTCTGATTCACCAAGAATTCCACCCGCTTGAGATATTACATCTGGTGTAACATACCCTTTTAACTGATTTAATAAACTTGAATCCATAATTTTTTTTGATTAATTACTTTGATTAATAGCAGACAAAATTAAATCTTACTCATTGATTATCAGGTATTTATATTTTTTTATCCACGAAATGACCGATAAAATCGTCAAATAGAAATAATAGCCATTTTTCAATTTAAATCTCAAATGAAATGATTTACTTTAATCCTTATTTTTACAAAAAAATAATTCATGAAAATCCTAATTAAAAATATAAAAGAACTATTACAGGTTCGTGAAAATAATATTGATAAAGTTTCAGGAAGAGAAATGGCAACTTTACCTAAAATTGACAATGCTTTTTTACTAATTGAAAACAACTTGATTGCCGATTTCGGAACGATGCGCAACTGCCCGGATGGCCATTTTGACAAGATTATAGACGCTACCGGAAGAACCGTATTGCCAACTTGGGTTGACAGCCATACCCATATTGTGTACGCAGGAAATCGAGAACAGGAATTTGTTGACCGAATTAACGGACTGACTTACGAAGAAATTGCCAATCGTGGCGGTGGAATTTTAAACTCGGCAAAAAAACTTAATGCAACTTCCGAAGATGAAATTTACAACCAATCAAAAGTACGTCTGGAAGAAGTTATGCAACAGGGAACCGGTGCAGTCGAAATTAAATCCGGATACGGTTTAACTGTTGAAGGCGAACTGAAAATGCTCCGGGTTATCAAAAAACTTTCGCAGAACTATCCCATTAAAATAAAAGCCACTTTTCTTGGGGCGCATGCTTTTCCAATGGAATTCAAAGAAAACCATTCAGCCTACATTGATTTAATCATCAACGAAATGCTGCCAAGAATCGCAGCAGAAAATTTAGCCGATTATATCGATGCATTCCTCGAAACAGGTTATTTCTCTGTTGAAGAAACCGAAAGAATTATGGAAGCCGGAAAACAATATGGCCTGACAGCTAAAATTCACGTAAACCAGTTTACTGCCATTGACGGAATCAAAGCTTGTGTAAAGCATGAAGCATTGTCGGTTGATCATTTGGAAATTGTTACAGATGAAGATATTGCCGCTTTAAAAAACAGCAAAACAATGCCTGTCGCCCTGCCAAGTTGTTCTTATTTCATAAGCATCCCTTACACGCCGGCGCGTCATATGATTTCTGCAGGATTACCATTGGCTTTGGCTTCCGATTTTAATCCTGGAACTACGCCTTCAGGAAATATGAATTTTGTAGTGGCAACCGCCTGTATTAAAATGAAAATGACTCCGGAAGAAGCCATCAATGCTGCAACGATAAACGGAGCTTATGCTATGGGGATTTCGGAAACACACGGAAGTATCACCAAAGGAAAATCGGCAAGTCTTATTATTACAAAGCCGCTTACCTCCTACTACCAGCTTCCTTATGCATTTGCCAGCAATCTGATTGAACAGGTAATTATTGAAGGAAAATTGATTTGATTCAAAAAATATCCGATTAATCAACAACCGCAGATTCGCAGATTAAAATAATACGAAATCTGCGAATCTGCGGTTAACATTAAACATCTCAAATAACAACAATAAAAAAGCTGTCAAATGACAGCCTTTTATTTATAAATTAAGTTTAGTTTATTATCTCAACGTAAAACTTGTTTTAGAAACCAATTCTCCTTTATCGAAGATGTTCACATAGAACGTTCCGCCTTCAATATCTTTAACTGGCAGGTCCTGTGCAACCTGAACCGTTTTGTTTTCGTATTTTACGGTTTTCTCAAAACTGTAGGTTAATGTTTTCTCTCCGAAAGATTCAGTCTTTTTATCGCCTAAAACATTATTCTTGCTGTCAATTACCTGAATATGATAGGTTTTATCACCAGATTTAGCAATTTGATTTTCTGCAATCATGAAACTGATTTTCAAAACATCAGCTCTGCTTGCTTTATCTGTATCGATCTGTTTTCCTGAACTTCTTTGTTTCACCGCTGTTGTCTGAAGATTCAATACAGAAAGTTTAGAACCTCTTTCAACAGTTTTAGCTAAATTCTCGTTTTTAGCAACTAACGTGTCGCGAACTTTTCTTGTATCTTCCAATACAACTTGAGTACTGTCACGTTGCGTTGTTAATGTTGTATTTTGTTTTTTCAATGCATCGTTTTCTTTCATTAAGTTATCCATTTCGCGTTTCAAACGTGCATAATTATCTTTAAATTTTCGCATCGCAGCTGCGTCGCCTTGCGATTTTTCAAGCTCTGCCTTTAGTTGTACCAACTTTTCTCTTTCAGCGGAAAGCTCATCGGATAACTCTGTATTAGCCGCAATTGCTTCATCATATTTAGCAATCGAAGCCTGCAACTCTTCATTCAATTTATCTTTTTCTGACATTAATTTATTTTCAGAAGTCTGATTATCAGTACTCATTTTGTACATATAACCTAAACTCCCCAACAACAATAGGGCTAAAACAAGGATAATAGCTTTTAAACTAGAATTACTTTTTTGATTTTCCATGGTATTTAGATTTTTCTTTCAAATTTAATTTTTTTTTTATTTAAACCTAATTACTAAACGAAA
>NZ_DATIDM010000157.1:0-6472 GCF_035456225.1 Flavobacterium sp.
GTCATTTGTGTTTTTACCGGAACAACTATATCGGTATGAACTCCATTGGAAAGCAGGTAAATTTCAATTCCCTTATCAGGTTTGACTACATCGGAGTTTACGGAAATACGCGACAGTCCTATTACGGCTGCAACATAAATAATCAGAAGTACTAAAATTGTTAACATCGTTCTGAAAAGGATTTTTAGAGTTTTAACCAAGACTTTCATAATGCAGCTATTTATTAAATACTGCCATACAATTATTGCGCCAAATTTTTATTCAATTTGTGCATGTTCTTCTCTCCGATTATTTTCGGAATAACTGTAATAATCATTCATTCCAATAGGCTTTGTCTTTAAAAAACTGATGAGCTTTTTACCTCCTGCAAGCCAAATGTTTTTCTGTTTTTATTTTCAATTACGTTACAAAATCTTTTTAGGTTTTCTATCAATAAACAGGTATCTGTGCTTTATATTTCAATCCGGATTCCCATCCTGTCACGCGATAAAACCTCAACGCTTTCCTTTATTCATGATCTTCTGCACTGCGTTCGACCATAAGTTTGTACGAAAGATAATATTTCAAAACGTTTCGTACATAGGTAGTTGTCTCCAGCCCAATCTTTTCCGAAGCTATGATTTCAACGCTGTTTAGCCACACATCGGGGTTCAACCCACGTTCCGTCGCTGTCTTCCGTAAACTTACAATTCTATTGGGGCCGGCATTATAACACGCAAACGCAAACATTGATTTATTGAACTTGTCGAAATGTGCATCCTGAAAATACTCGGTCATCAGTACATTCATATACTTTGTTGCCGCATGTATATTGTGCTCCGTAACTTTTATGTCACCTACTTTCATTTCTGCCCCGGTTGCGGGCATCATCTGCATTACGCCAATTGCTCCCGCCGGACTTCTTTCATTTTGGTCAAGTTTCGATTCCTGAAATCCCATTGCTGCCAACATCAACGGATCAAAATCATATTGCTTTCCATACTTCTCAAACAATTGAATGATTTTCCTGTAGCGTTGCGCATTTTTTGAATCTGTCGGATCCTGGAGTTGTTTAACATTCTGGTAATATTTCTTAAGGCGGTAAGACATGCCACCAAGCGGCTTCTCGAAATCATGATAGAAATCATTTAATTCTGCCGCAATCAAAGGGCTGTTTTTGCGGAATGCACAACCGATATAGCCGCTTCCGACTACTACATTTTCATTTAGTCTTATATCAGGCAAGACCTGAACCCACATTTTTGCCATCCAGTCGTCTACCACAATAGTTGAAATGATGCCGACATTCAGCATTTCCATAAGATCCTCATCTGATGCATCTTCAGACATAATCTTAAATATGGCCGGTTTTTTCCCTTTTGCCATGAGCATTTTATTAACCTTTTGCAGATTTTCAAAATAACTCGACGATTTACGCACATAGATTACCCTGCCCGACAGTTGTTCCAAATTAGTTACCGGTGCATCTTTCATACGGGAGAGAACGATTTCCGATACAACACCAAGCTCTTTAGGCGCCACAAAATCAACCTTCTGCATTCGCTTTTCTGTCGCAGTGATGTTACCCGCTGCAATGTCACCAAGGCCATTAATAATATTTGCAATTAATTGATCACGCGGTGTCGGTAAAAAAGCAACTGTAAATGGGATACCATGATGTTCCTTATTATATTTCCGGTTGAGAAACTCCTCGAATCTCCTGAAATTATCTGCGGTAATACCTCGTTCCCTTCCTTTATCATTAAAAAAAAGTGTCCGGCTATAAGGAACAAGCACCCGAATTATACGGCGCTTTAGCATTGTGTCAAAATCGCCGACATACACCTTCTGTGTCTTGTGCAATTCATGTAGAAAACTGTTTGTCTCTATTCGCTTAATTGAGTCTGCAATGGCTTTTTCCTTTTCTTCATTCTTCTTAGCATCAGTACAGGAATTTAAAAAAAACAGAAGCAGGAATAAAGATTTAGCAACGAAAACATTTTTAGTATTCATTCCACATGCCGACAATGCGTTTGTCTTGAACATATTTCTAAACAATTTGTTCACTGAAACTTTTCATTTAGGGAATTTAGGTTTATCTGTTAGATTAACTAAACTCCTTCCTACACCTACTTTCTTTTAAAAATGAGATCTTTAATCATTCTCAATTGTAAAGATATTCCAACTGGATCTTGTTCGCTTTTTGTATTTTTTTGATTGATGGGCAGATCATTGGAGAGATTTCCGGACTTGCCTCCGACCAAACAACAGTTCTTAAATGCATAATAAATTTACAAAAAAATACAGTTGGCTGGTACTGCTACAGCATGAAATGATATTCAGAGAAATTAATCCCTTCGTTCTAAAAACGAATACATCATCAACCTTGTGTTACGGATTGTCCGTACATACCGATAAACATTAGAATTTAGCAGCGAAGTGTTTTAATAATTATGCGTTAGTTGAAATTGATTCAATAGTAATAATGGATCGGAAAGGATTAAAAATCAGAAGCTCAAATTCTTAACGATACCCCTTATCTGATTGTCCAGTATTAGGTTGGATATTTTCATGTTCTTACTATCGAAATTGTCATAGAAGCTCGGCAACGAAAAGGTGGCAATGATGTTTGCCCCATAGCGAGGAAAAGCAGTCTGGGCAATTTCAAGAACGCGGACTCCTCCCCTTTTTCCGTCTGAAGTTGCCATCAACAACATGGGCTTACCCTGAAAAACCTTTACATTGATTCGGGAAGCCCAGTCAAAGGTGTTTTTAAAAGCTGCAGAATAGTTCCCATTGTTTTCAGCCATGGAAATAACCAGCATATCTGCCGAAGCAATTTTATCCAGAAATGCCTGGCCCAACGGGTGCTGTCCGACTTCTATTTCCAAATCCACGCTGAAAACCGGCATGGCAAAATCATTCAAATCCAAAACCTCAACCTCTGCATGTTCAAATAAATGAGACACATAGGTGGCCAGTTTCTTATTTATTGAGTTTTGGCTTATACTTCCTCCAAAAGCAACTATTTTCATAACGCATCATTTTATGCTCAAATTTAATCAAATTGAAACAGGAACACCCTTATTCTTATCACAATTTATTATATAACTTCTGACAAATAAAAAACAACACTTACTTCTAAAATATGTTAATTTATTCACAAATAAACACTTTTAAACTTCTTTTAATATGATTTTAAAGATATTACTTGTTTTTTATAACTAATTTTGCAATGTATTAATGATTAAATTAAAACGTCATGAAAAAGGTAATATTAATCATTGCAGCTTTATTCACCGCAGTGGGTATTACTGCTCAAAACACGGATGTAAAAAAAGAATCCACAACTACGACGAAAACAGTTAAAGATTCCAAGGGAGAAAAAACAACGGTTAAAACGGAAGAGGTTCAGGAAGTACAAAAAATTGAATTTAAGGATCCTAAATCCAATACAAGAGAAAAAGAGGTACTTGACAAACCGGCCGATGTATCAAAAAAAGTTACAGTAACCGTAGATGGTGTTTCTCGTGAAATCAGTAAAGATTACTCCGGATTTTACAAATATAACGGGGCAAAATGTAAAATGATTTTAGACAAAGTTGGCTATTCCATTATTAATCCTGATACCAAAAAAAGATTGGCGACTTTAAGGGAGCTATCAAATGGTGGATTTATAGTAACCAGTGGTAAAAAAGTTTCTGTTGGGTATTTTGATCCAAACGGCAATTTGGTATTGCAGTCAGTTGATCCAAAAACCGATACGGTCATTACCGAAACAGCAGAATTTATTAAGCCCGAATTGTAAAAAGACTAACAATAAAAAACGTCCTGCCAAATTAAGCAGGACGTTTTTTTTATTTACCTGAATACGGTTAATGCATTCTTCTGTTCATAAGTAAATTAATCATTTCGGCCCTTAACGGCTTGACAAAATAATCTTTTACAACGCTATATTGCTTCGCCCGCTCTATATCATTTTTATTATTGGAAGAAGTGAGCATTACAATAAAACAGCGCCTTTCACTGACTTTCGGAAATTTAGTTACCTCATTCAGAAAACCAAATCCGTCCATTACCGGCATTGAAATATCAAGAAAAATCAAATCGGGGAATTCTTCGAAATCTTCCTTAACCTCTTCAAGATGCTTTAAGGCATCTATTGCCGAACTCATTAGAGATACTTTATCTGCCACGCCACTTTTAGCAACTATATGATTTGAGATAAAGTTATCAATATCATTATCATCAATTAGCATTATATTCTTCATTTTCATAATCAATTTAAAAATTATTTCGATTCGGAATCCTAATGGTAAATAGAGTTCCTTCGTTTAATTTTGATTTAACTGTGATAGTTCCCTTTAATTTTTCCAATGTCTCTTTGACTATATACAGTCCAATACCTGATCCTGTTGAAAGGGAACTGGAACGATAAAACATGTTAAATATTTTTCCCTGTTCATTTTCGTCAATACCAACGCCATTATCTTCAATAGTAATCACAGCGGTTTGATTATCACACTTAAAGTTAACAAAAATAAAGGGATTTTCCTTGCTCCTGTCGTAATATTTATAGGCATTCGAAAGCATATTATTAATTATAATCGACAGTCGGTCATAATCACATATGAATTTTACTTCCGAATTTGTTTTGATTTTTAAATCAACTTTTTTTACCTCTTCTGTGTTTTTGAGATTTCCTTTAACATCATTAACCAGTGCTTCAAAATCGATTTCATTATCTTCCAGTTTCATTCTGGCATTTCTTGAATAGTTGAATATGTCATCAATGAAATTATCCAATTTGGAAACACTTGTATTAAGCATGGCCAGACGCTCAATCAAAGTATTGTTTTCTTCTGTAGTCCCTTTTTCTTCTATTTCGGATTTTGAAATATTAATTAACCCGAGCATCGATTTAAGTGGAGCGCGCAAATCATGAGAGGTACTGTAAACAAAACGGTCTAATTCCGAATTGGTTTTCTTAAGTTCTTCATTGGAAAGAATAAGTTCTTCCTCGGCCTTTTTACGCTCTGTAATATCCCTGTAATTAAGGATCAGGGCATTAATACCTGTCTGATTCAGCAAATTTAAAGCAGTCCCTTCAATCCAAACCTGATGTCCCTCTTTATGTATAAGCCTGAATTGATTTTGCAACGGAATCCCCGGAGAATTGATTACTTCCTTAAAAAAATTTTCAGCTTTGGCAAAATCCTTATGAAATATAAAACTGAGAAACTGATTCGATTTAAAATCCTCCAGACCATATCCGGATATCTTTCCTGCAGAAGGACTTTGATATTCTATTTCAAAATCCGAATTAACCATAATGATGGCATCACTCATGTTTTCTGTTAAGGCACGGTATTTTTCTTCACTTTGTACCAACTTCATTTCTGCTTGTTTTCGTTCGGTAATATCGGTTCCAAAAATCATAATGTGAGTCACTTCGTTATTTGTCAGAATGGGCACAAATCGGGAACGTACCCATTCGCCGGAAGAAATTTTATTTTCAATTTCAAGGTTCTCACCGTTACGGAAGCATTTTTCTACCGCCTCTCTGGCTGTTTCACGACTTTCTTCGGGTAAGACAGAAATACAATCGGCACCAATTAAAGTCTCAATAGTTATCATAGGTGTCCTTGTTCTGTTTATCGCCTCAATTTTAAAATTTTTATTTACATAAAGAATGATATCCGGTGAATTCTCAAACTGACTTTTAAAAAGTTCCGTAGCTCTTTTTCGCTCGGTAATGTTATCTGTAAATATGATAATGCCACCTATTTCATTTGTTGATTTGTACCAAGGACGGACTTCCCAACGCAACCATTCGACCCTTCCATCTGCTCTTACTACAGAATCTTCTTCGCGTTTCTCCACAGCACCTTGCAGACAGCGTTGATGAACATCTTTCCAGTCCTGACTAATTTCTGGGAAAACTTCATAATGATTTTTACCGATTATATCCTGTCCGGACAAATTAAAGTCTGTTATCCATCTTCGACTCGTAGCGATGTACTTCATATCATTATCAAACATAGCTAAACAAACCGGACTGTGCTCAATAAACAGATTCAGCTGCGCCTCACGTTCTGCTAATTGGGCTTCTGCCCTTACCTTTTCCGTTACATCACTGGCCAATGTCAAAGCGGCCGGGCGATTGTTATAAATTATCCTGTGCGGACTGATTTCCATAATCATCTCTTCGCCATTCTTTTTAAAATGCCTGAAGTTTTCTTTGAAGAAAGGTTCTTCACCAAGAAGCATTTTCCCGGCAAACTCTCTTATTTTATCATAATCTTCAACAGGACGATAATCAAGGGCAGTCATCGTACTCCATTCTTCTCTGGTATAACCATATTTGTTTAAGACTGCCTCATTGACTTCTTGAATTTTTAAGGTTTCCAAATCCCAAATGAAGATGTAAGCAGGATTATTATTGAATAAGTATCGATATTTTTCTTCGGAATCCTTAAGCGCTTTTTCCGCT
>NZ_DATIDM010000158.1:0-10794 GCF_035456225.1 Flavobacterium sp.
AGTTCAGACGTGTGCTCTTCCGATCTATTAATTGCTGATGACGAAAAGATGACCAAAGAAAACCTTCAGTCATGGGTAGCATCAGCTCTTTCTGCCAATATCTTCGAATATACAGTGCCCTGGGTTGCAGCAGGAAGCCAACACGGGTTTGAATTAGCCATGGAATGGATTGATTCGGATGAAGAACATGTCGCTGTGGCCGGATGGGCTACATTAAGCGGACTGGTTGCTCTTAAACCGGACAATGAATTGGATTTGCTAACTTTCAAAAAGCTGCTCAAACGCGTTGAAGACACTATTCATTCAGCTAAAAACCGCGAACGCTATACCATGAACGGTTTTGTAATATCAGTTGGTTCTTATATTGCTGATTTAACAGACGATGCAAAAGCTGTTGCTGCCAAGATTGGCCCAGTAACCGTTAACATGAACGGAACCGCATGTAAAGTTCCGGATGCCATCACTTACATCAAAAAAGTTGCCGATAAAGGATTGATTGGCAAAAAGAAGAAAAAACTAAAATGTTGATAACTTACAATGGCAACTGTTCAAAATTTTAGTTTCTTCCACCCTCTACAACCGAACCCTTGCTTAATTTGTTCTTGTTCTATTGTATGTATCAATGAGCTGGCAGTAATGCTGACGCAGACTTAAGAATCTAACGTAATTTTTTAAAACAAAAAATGAAAAATTTAATTCTGATAAGTTTTACTTCTCTCTTATTAATTTCATGTAAAGAAGGTAATAGTGCAATAAACCCAAATGGAACTTATGAATTAAATGAAGGAAAAGAAGATTTAGATGGTAACTATATTGGATATTCAGGAGAAATAAAAGTTAAACAAATTGAAGACAATAAACTAGTTGTAAATTTTTATATATGTAAAGGTCATCCAAGCTATAATTTAGGAATATTTATAGATACTTTAGAATATAAAAATAATGTAGCTATTTATAGAGATAAAGATTTAAAAAAAGCATGCACACTCGAGCTGTTGTTTAAAAAAAACGGAATCAAATTAAAAGAAAATGCAAATTATGAATATGGAAATTGTTGGGGACATGGGGTATATGCTCATGGTTTTTTCAAGAAAACATCCATCCAAATCCCAAATAATAAAGAATTACTAGAAGATTAAGCACTACACTTACAACGTTTTTAAGAAATTGAGGTTTTAATCAAAATTCAAAAACAATTTCATAAATTTAACTTCCAGTCCTAATGCAATGGTTTCGGGAACAAAAATCACCAACTTCTTATAGCTGGAGAGACGTTGCATTCATACTTACATGATCTGAAAACTGAAAACTGTATAGCTTCCTACGATCATTTTAAAAGCAACCAAAAAAAAGAAGAAAATGAAAAAATATTATTCTTGTAATTCAATTTACTTTTTGTTTTTAGTGGGGTTATTTATTAATTTTTGCCAAGGCCAGATAAACACAAGCGCACCGAAAGAAAAGTATATTGCGCCAAAACAGAGCCCTAAAATAATAGGAACACCACCTTCTCTAGTCCCCAATCCTACCCCAACTAATGACCCCAGTCTTGTAAGTCAGTACATCAGGACTATTTTCCAGGATTCAAAAGGGAATTATTGGTTTGGCCCTGCAGGTCAAAGCGTAGCCCGATATGATGAAAAAACGCTACAATACTACAGCAGAACGGAGTTTTTTCATGGGAATAGCAAAGCCGACCCAAATTTTAACAGCGTACATGCTATTGCTGAAGATAAGAAAGGTAATATATGGTTCGGAACCGATTGTGGCGCTGTTAAATATGATGGAAAAACTTTTAGAAGTTACACTGAAGAGGATGGACTCCGCAATATCACGGTCGGCCGAAAAAGTATTCTCGTGGACAAAAACGGCACTGTTTGGGTAGGTACCTCTGGCGGTGTTTTTCGATTTAACCCATCAGCCGATAACACAGGCGGCAAAAGCTTTTTGCCATTTGATTTACTTTCCACCATAAAAGTCAAAGACATAATGGAAGACAAAACCGGAAACATCTGGTTTGCTTCACAAGACAATGGGGTCTTTCGATATGATGGAAAAACGATTGAAAATATTATGGAGAAAGAAGGCTTGGGTGATAACTACGCAGGTGGGATGGCACAAGATAAAACAGGAAATTTTTGGTTTACGATGAAAGATGGCATTTGCCGATATGACCCTTCGGCATCGACCGGGACAGATACAAAAGCCTTTACAAGTATAACAACCAAAGACGGATTAGGTGGAAGTGAAGTTTGGGGAATCTATATTGAAAAATCGGGTATCATTTGGATTACAAGCCGAGGCAGCACTACAAGATACGACCCTTCTATCGACATTTCAAATCCAAAAGCATTTACCGTGTTTACAGAAAAAGACGGAATAAACTGTTGTGTTCAAAGTATGTATCAGGATAAGGCAGGAAATATGTGGTGGGGAGCCGGAGCCGGACTCTATCGATTTGATGGCAAACGTTTTTATCAGGTTAAACAGAACGGCCCCTGGTAGTGTAAACAATTACGACAGAATTGAAAAACAAATGTGCGGGAAACAGCACTGCAAAATCTTAAAATAGGTTTAAAAAAAAAAATGGGTCAATTTATGACCCATTCTTTTAAAAAATTATTTTTTTATGGCTTTAGCAAATCTTGTACCTCCATCTTCCATTGTCATGGTAAGAAAATAAATACCAGCAGTTAAATCGCCCAAATAAATATCATATTGCGGTCCATCAATAGCCTTCACTTTCTTCCCTGTTGGGTCTGAAATAACGATTGATTTTACTGGTTCAGTTCTATCAACATGAATCATATCTGTAAATGGATTCGGATAAACACTTATCTCCTTCTTGTTAGTAACTTCATCTGCAGACATAACAACCGGCACAAGAGTAACGGTTACTTTCCAGGTATTATTATCAACTTTATTGTAGGCTGCACTACAACCTGAACCTCCATATGTTCTCCATGTTCTGAGTTCAAAATCAACATTTCCTGTAAGACCATTAGCAATATTTAATCCTGTTCTGTTATAAGAATAGGTTCCGGTTGTTCCTCCGCTTCCTGAAACAACTGCTGCTTCAGTTGTATTGTTAGTAGTACATACCAAAAGACTTCTTTGCTCACTCATATAACCATTACTCACTGTAGACATAGCATAAGAAACATCTGTTGATCCAATTTGATAACCTGCCGGAATAGTCACCGTTAATGTTCCCGGACATGACGTTGTACTTGTTGTTGTAGCTGATGTAGTATATTGAGTATTAATATCCCCTGCAGTATATGAAGTAACTATTTGCCCTGTTGTAAACATTTTCATTTGCCAGAAACCTTGTTCGGATCCACAGTCTGATCTAACCCAAAGATAATAGTTCTGTCCTAAATTAAGCCCTGTAAGCGTAAGCGTAGTCACACCTGCAGCAACGTTACCCATTGGCGCAGTCGCAGCTGTTGGAGGCGTGGAAGAGCTACTGTAGTAATATTGATAACCCGATGATGGTGCACTTGATGGAGCAGTCCAATTAAAAATCCCTCCATCGTTTGTAGATGTATAAGTGATGTTAGTGGGTCCAGGACAGCTCGTATAGGCATCCGCAGAAAAAGCAAAAATATTAGGAATCCCACCCGTTCCTGATTTTGTAATGGCAATACTCTGGATAAGTTTAGATTGATTGGCAGCACTAATCGCCATAGGAATTTGATAAAGTCTTGGATTGGTTCCTCCTCCAGTTTCTAAAACATCATTGGTAAGGTTAATTCTTCCGATACCTTGTATCGCAAAATTACTTCCTCCGTACCAGTCCGCAATACTGATTCCTGAAAATGTCTGATTTGTCGCATCCGTAAAGTTAACAGTTACATTTACTGTACAGGCTCCACTACCTCCTGTAGCCAGCATGTATAAACTATTTGCCGCTAAAGGATTTGATAATAGTAAAGTTCCTGAATCATTGGTGTTTTGAAGTCGTAAAGTGTTATTTCCACTGTACGGCGCAAGTTGATAGCTTAATCCGGATGGAGAACTTACAGCGCTATTAATAATTCCGTTTGCCGGTAGCCCATATGTTAATGGAGTGCTGCTTGAGTTCAACTGAAAATCTCTGGAAACAAATGCAAAACTTACTCCGTCAACATCCGTATTCGTAGATGTCGAAGCGGATCCGACACCATTGGCAATAACATCGGCGTTAAAACCGCTTTGAATTGAAATCGGCTGAAGATTTTGTGCAATAGTTTTATGAGGAACTGATAAAAATAATGCTCCACAAAAAACAGAAAGTAGTGTTTTTTTCATAAAAATGTTATGTTAAATTGATTTATCGCTAAATTATTACTTATAACACAACACACTAAATATATCTCTTACGTTTTTGCAACATCAAATACTATTTCACAAAATATATTCTTTTTGTTTAAGAAACAACACCAGATCAATAACAAACAGCAATCCTATCATTTTGACAGCAATCCAAACCATAATGAACTTGGTTTAGAAATCTTACATTTCAACGAGTTTTATATTCGCACAAGTTGAATCCGTTCAGAAAACTAAATTCTATCCAATCCGAAGTCCGTTCTCAACTTGGGTTTCCGGCGCCAACAGTACAATATCATTATCCGCACCAACAGATCCCAAGACCAGACATTCGCTCATAAATTTCCCAATCTGTTTTTTCGGAAAATTGACAACCGCCACTATCTGCCGGTTCAGCAATTCGTCTTTCGTATAGCGTTTTGTGATTTGCGCCGATGATTTCAGAATTCCGATTTCAGTACCAAAATCAATAGTGAGTTGATAGGCCGGTTTTCGTGCTTCGGGAAAATCATTCACTTCGATGATAGTTCCCACTCGCATTTCCACTTTTTCAAATTCTTCCCAGGTAAGCATTATTCGTTATTTTTAGATGAAAACAGATTTTCAATTACCCAGGCAGGTCCAATCAGTAGAAACTGAATATCCTTCAAAAATGAAGGTTTCTTCCCTTCTATCTTATGACCGTAAAACTGTCCTATCCAAGCCAAAACAAAAATAAGCAGGGAAACTTTCCATAAGTCAAACCAAAGACTAATGATAAAATTCAAGGCAATACAAATCGCGGAAAAAATCGAAATCTTAATCGCCATCAGCAGAGACAGCCTGGAATAAAAGAACAGTACAAAAAGTAAAACCACAACGGCCCAGTTATCAATCAAAGGTTCATGAAAGGGCGAAATCCTCGTCAGAATTCCACTTGGAATACACATCAGCAATCCGACTATGGAAAAGTAAATAGCCGGTACACAAATAAAATGTATCTTTTTATTTATTGGATTCTGATGACTAACGCCATACTCATCAAACCATTGCTGCAAAGTTTTCATACTTCCTTATTTTATACTACTAATGTAAAAAAAATAATTTCGGGAGATTCATTTTTATCGTAATTTGGTATAAACAAAACACATCATGGCACGCACACCTTCCAATATGTTACCATTAGGAACTATTGCACCGGAATTTCATTTAAAAGACACGAATTCCAACTATTCCTATTCTTTCGCAGATTTAAAAGGAAAGAAAGGTACGCTGGTACTATTCATCTGTAATCACTGTCCGTTTGTGCATCATGTGATTGACGAAGTCATTAAAGTTTCCAATGATTACCGAATACAGGGATTGGGAATTATTGCCATTTCAAGCAATGACATTATTAACTACCCGCAAGATGCCCCGGAACTCATGACCGAGTTTGCTTTTCAGCACCGATTTGAATTTCCGTACCTTTTTGACGCAACACAGGAAGTTGCCAAAGCCTATGATGCAGCCTGTACCCCTGATTTTTACCTTTTTGACAATCAGAATAAATTAGTGTATCGCGGACAATTGGATGACAGTCGTCCCGGAAACGGAATTCCGTTGAGCGGCAGTGATTTACGCAGTGCGATTGAAGGGGTAATCAATAACGGAAGCATCAATCCGAATCAGAAACCAAGTTTGGGTTGTAATATTAAGTGGAAAGAGTGAGCAGTGGTCAGTAAGCAAATTTCAGCAATATTTCTTGCATCTATTTTCTTTCCTCTTTTCTCTTTTCCCTTCTCCCTTTTCCCTTTTCCCCTTTTCCCTTTTCCCTTTTCCCTTTTCCCTTCTCTCTTTTTAACTCCTCCCTATCTCCTCTCCAAAACAACATCAATCGGGCGATTAGCTTTTCTTCCGAATTGTACCGTCTTCTCTGCCTGACTGGAACAAAGCACATACATATTAAAAGCGAATAACTGTATAATTTGTGTTTTGTATTTTTTAGCAGGATCTTCAATTTTAACACTGAAATTATCTGCCGGAAAAGTAGCTGCTATAGACAACAGGTAATTGTCTTTTGCATACGGAAAAAACCAACGGGCCTTTGGGTTTTCAGCCGTTAACTTATTTCCGTTTTCGTCAATCTGATAGTTCATCGAAAACTGAAGTGACTTTCCGTTGTCTTTAAAACTGTAAATATTATTCACATTTATCACCTCTTTTCCTAAACTGTCAACTACGGTGATTTTCAGATTTTTGATATTCTCCTTCTTACCGTCTTCATGTACATCCAAAACCAGATAGGATGTAAAATCATAACCACAATGCATAGCCGGGATTTGTGCTTTGGCCGAAACAGAAATCAGAAGAAGTAATAAAAGATAACGCATTCTATATAATTTGGGGTCAAAAGTACAAAAGCCCGTCACATTGAAAAAGAAAATCCAACAAACATACCTTCAAAATATAAATATTTTCAAAACAGCACCCTTCACTGACATCAAAACTCTTTTTTTTCCAATGTTTCATTCATACTGCTGCACAAAACCGCTATAGCTCAACGTTGGAATACTTTACGCAGCTGCATTTCATAATATAAGTAAGACTGATTTTTTTACTCAAAATTCTGAAGCACTAAAAAAAGGCTGCCTCAAAAGAGACAGCCTTTAGATTTTTATAAAATCGGAACTATTTCACATCCATCAATTCCACATCAAAAACCAATGTGGCATCTGGTGGAATTACACCTCCAGCCCCACGGGAACCGTAAGCCAAATAAGAAGGAATTACAAAACGTGCTTTGTCACCTACTTGTAATAATGCGATACCTTCATCCCATCCTTCGATTACCTGACCTCTTCCTAATGCAAATTCGATAGGTTGTTTTCTTTTGTACGATGAATCGAAAACTGTTCCGTTATCTAAAGCACCTTGGTAGTGAACTGAAACCATTTTACCTTTTTCAGCTTGTTTACCATTTCCTTTTTGGATGATTTGGTAACGTAAACCGCTATCCGTTTTTTGGAAACCTGCCGCTAATTTCTCTAATGATTCTTCAGCAAGTCTTTTTTGTTCCGCCAATCTTTTTTCTCTTGAACCTTCGAAAGTTCTGAAAGCCTCAACAGCATTCCATTTTTCAGCCTCTTCACCAACTCTTACTATTTCCAATGAATCGATAGAATCACCTTGAGCAATCGCATCTACAACGTCCTGACCTTCTACTACATGTCCGAATACCGTGTGTTTTCCATCTAACCAAGCTGTTTCAATGTGAGTGATAAAAAACTGAGAACCGTTTGTACCAGGACCAGCGTTAGCCATCGACAAAACTCCAGGACCGTCGTGTTTCAATTCCGAATGAAACTCGTCGTCAAACTGATAACCCGGACCACCTACTCCAGAACCAAGAGGGCAACCACCCTGAATCATGAAATCAGGAATCACACGGTGGAATTTCAATCCGTCGTAATACGGTTTCCCTTGCGGTTTTACATCGTTTTCTAATTTCCCTTCGGCTAAACCAACAAAGTTTCCAACCGTACCAGGTGTTTTATCATGAGTTAATTTCACCAAAATCACTCCTTTAGAAGTATTAAATTTTGCGTAAATTCCGTCTTGCATTTTATTTTGCTTTAAATTTATGAGAGGCAAAATTACGAATTTAAAATGTAAAAAGTTTCATAAATAATCGACCTTGTATTTTCAGACGATTCGGATTCTGCTTACTTTTGAAAGACAAAATCATCAAAAAATGACAATCCGGATAATTACTTATCAACCACAATACAAACAGGACTTTATCGATTTAAATACCGCCTGGCTGGAAGAGTACTTTTTTGTGGAACAACACGATAAAGAGGTTTTTGAAAATATTGAAGAAATTGTCCTCACACCGGGTGGTGCCATTTTTTTCTGTCTGGTAGAAGATGAAGTCGCAGGAACTGTCGCGATGCAAAAGGTAAGCGATTCTGTATATGAAATGGCGAAATTAGCTGTCGACAAGAAATTCCAAGGGCAAAAACTCGGCAATTTATTAGTCGAGGCCTGCATCGATTTTGCAAAAAAGAAAAAAGCTAAAAAAATCATGCTGCTTTCCAGTACGAAACTAATTCCGGCACTAAATCTTTATCGAAAATATAATTTCAAGGAAACGCCAATGGATGAAACCGATTACGATCGTGCGGATATCCAAATGGAGTTGTACCTTTAATCAAATTCAAAAAAACCATGGAAATCCCGAAAGATTATCTCGACATCAATAAAAAAACATGGAACGACAAAACCGATGTTCATGTTACCTCCGATTTCTATGACATGGAGGGTTTCCTCAAAGGAAAAAACACCTTAAACGAGATTGAACTTTCACTTTTGGGAGATGTTTCCGGAAAGAAAATCCTGCACCTGCAATGTCATTTCGGACAGGACACCCTTTCGTTGGCAAGACTTGACGCTAAAGTGACTGGAGTGGATTTATCCGATAAAGCCATTGAAAAAGCAAAAGAATTAAACACAAAACTCAATCTCGATGCCAAATTCGTGAATTGTGATGTTTACGATCTGCCGAATCACCTTGATGAAAAATTCGACATCGTTTTCACAAGTTACGGAACTATTGGCTGGTTACCCGATCTGGATAAATGGGCTGAAGTAGTTTCTCATTTTCTAAAACCCGGAGGTACATTTGTTTTTGCGGAATTTCACCCTGTAGTCTGGATGTTCGATTACGATTTCAAAGAGGTGTCCTATAATTATTTCAATGTTGAACCAATCATCGAAAACGAATCCGGGACTTATGCCGATAAAAATGCACCTATTGAAAACAAAACGGTGAGCTGGAACCATCCGTTGTCTGAAGTCTTAAACGCTTTAATCGATAATAAATTGACGATCAGCACTTTTAACGAGTTTGATTATTCCCCTTACAACTGTTTCAATGAAACGGAGGAATTCGAAAAAGGAAAATTCAGAATCAGGCATCTGGGAAACAAAATCCCAATAACCTACTCATTATCAGCAATAAAAAAACAATTATAAGGAAAATTTTTACTATCTTTCTGTTCCCAAATTAAAGTCATTTTCCACATAATTTTATCGTAGAAAAAGGTATTCTAAAGGAGAAATTAAAAAATCTTCAATGATATACCTGCCTATGATGAGATTAAATATATCAGACATGGACGTAAGTGTTTTATTTTTAGGGGCAGCCAGTGAAGTTACAGGTTCGAAATACCTATTGAAAATTGACCATTTCAACCTATTGGTCGATTGCGGATTGTTTCAGGGAAAACGAAATCTGAAAGAACTGAATTGGGCGGAATTCCCAATAAAGCCAGAGGAAATAAATGCTGTCATAATAACCCATGCCCATACTGATCACACAGGATACCTGCCGCGATTATGTCGATTAGGGTATAAAAACCCGGTATATTGTACAACAGCAACTGCAGAATTAATGCAGCTTATACTGATGGACTCCGCTAAATTTCAGGTAGAAGACGCGGAATATGCCAGAAAAAAAGGCTATTCCAAACACGAACACCCCGAACCTTTATATACTCCGGAAGATGTGGAACTGATCGAACCCTGCGTACAATCGGTTCCCTTTGAAGAAAAAATCGATATTACTGATCAAATTTCTGTTAGTTTTCACAACGCAGGTCATGTTTTGGGTGCTGCAATTGTAGAAATAACACTAACCGGAGCTACAGAGACAAAGAAAATTGTTTTCTCCGGAGATTTAGGCCGATACAATGACCCTCTTTTGTATCCTCCAAAAAACAGGGAATATGCCGACATACTCTTTGTAGAATCTACCTACGGGGATAAAGTGATAAAGCAAACCGACAGAAATGATATTATAGAGATAATGAACGAGACGTTTGAGAAAGACGGCAATCTAATTGTGCCTGCTTTTGCTATCGGACGCACTCAAACCTTATTGATGTACCTCACAAGGGTCATGATGTCCAAAGAAATTCCCTTGGTACAAATTGTAGTCGACAGCCCTATGGCTATTTCCGCAACAGCATTGTATCGGAAATACAGTGATTATCACAAACTGAAAGACATCGATCTGGAAGAAGATGATGCTTTTATGACATTAAAAAAATGCCTTATCATCTCTAAAACTTCCGATGATTCCAAAAAAATCAATGACATAACTAAAGATTTGGTGATCATCGCCGGAAACGGAATGATGTCGGGCGGGCGAATCATGCACCATCTTTTTCGCCGACTTCCGGACCCAAAAAATGTTGTACTGATACCCGGTTATCAGGCAGAAGGCTCCAAAGGAAGACGTTTACAGAACGGAGAAAAAACCATCAGGATTTTCGGCCAGGAGATTGAAGTTAATGCTAAAATATTCACCATACACGGATTATCTGCACATGCCGACAGGAACGAACTGTTACAATGGCTAAGCGGATTTAAACAGCCTCCGCAGAGAACTTTTGTAATTCACGGAGAAGCAGACAGTGCCGGTGCTTTATGCGATACCTTAAAAGAACAAGGATGGAA
>NZ_DATIDM010000159.1:0-8492 GCF_035456225.1 Flavobacterium sp.
CTTAACTAATTATCTAATTTCTCATAAGATGAATTCATACTCAGGAATTCAGGAACAATTTCTTTCATTTTCATTACAATGTCGTGAGATACAAAATCAGCCGTAATAGCCAAAAGTATCTTGATATCATTGTTCAGGGCTTCGAATTCATCCGTTATTTCTTTCACAATCATTATTTTTTCATGATGTGTAGGTAATGTTTTGCTTGAATCGTTTAACAACTCCTCATATAATTTTTCTCCGGGACGCAATCCTATAATTTGGATTTTGATATCTTTTTCAGGACGAAGCCCCGCCAGGCGAATCATTTTGGCAGCCAAATCAATTATCTTGACCGGTTTACCCATGTCGAAAATAAAAATCTCGCCTCCTTTGCCCATCGCGCCAGCCTCTAAGACCAACTGACAGGCTTCCGGAATCGTCATGAAATACCTGATTATTTCAGGATGTGTTATGGTGATTGGTCCCCCACTGGCAATTTGCTGCGAAAACAGTGGTACCACAGAGCCATTGGAACCCAGCACATTTCCAAAACGGGTAGTGATAAATTTAGTGGTATTCCCCTCTGAACGGTTCAAAGACAGGAATAACGACTGCACATATTTCTCGGCAATACGTTTACTCGCCCCCATTACATTACTTGGATTTACAGCTTTATCCGTAGAAACCATGACAAAGCGATCAACACCATATTTAATAGACAAATCAGCAAGGTTCTTGGTTCCCTGCACGTTTGTGTAAATTGCCTGGGCAGGATTCTCCTCCATTAAAGGAACATGCTTATAAGCGGCAGTATGGTAAACTAAATGAGGACTATGCGTTTTAAAAACTGATTCAAGAACCTTGTAATCCCTAATATCTGCTATTATGGAACTAACTAAAACATCAGATTTTAATTTATCAATTTCAATACTTAAATGATGTAAAGGTGTTTCTGCCTGATCAACCAAAATAATTTTATTAGGTTGAAAAGCATGGATTTGCCACACTATTTCGCTTCCGATAGATCCAGCTGCTCCGGTAATTAAGACGGTTTTGCCTTTTATCTGTCCTGAAATAGTCTTGCTGTCCAACTGAATAGGCTGACGCTCCAACAAATCGGAAATCTGAACATTTTTAATCTTTCTTAAGATACTTTCCTTGTCTTCAAAATCGGTGATTTTCGGGATAGAGAATACCTTTTGGTTGTACTCAAGACAGCTGTCGATGATATCAAACCTCTCTTCATTTGTTAATTTATCGTCAGCAATGATAAGTCCCTCTGCCCTGTTATAACGCAAAAGAACCGGAATAGGCTTATTCAATTCAATAATAGACAAATCCAAAATACGTTTGGATGTATTTTTATTTGCTTTATCTATAAAACCAACAACCTTAAATCGGGCAGGACTTTCCATCTGAAGCGCATTGGCTACAGCAATGGCGTTTGCATCCGTGCCATAAATAAGTACTTTGGATATTTTATTGTTCTTGCCCTCATTTATATAATTTTCAAAAACTATCTTCACTATGATACGATACAACAGTAAAAACAGGAACGAGAGTAAAACAGATATTAAAAGGCGTGTATTCAAAAACAGTTTCCCTCCTTTAAAAATATCCCAAAAAGTATTGAGCAAAAGAAAAAGTAAAAAAGTAGACGACTGTGCCATGAATAATTTTACGGCATCAATAAAAGTTGAATGACGTATGATTCCGGAATAAGTCCTAAATACCCAAAAGAAAAAAACGGTAACGTTTAAATACAAGAATGAAATGGCCCACACGTTCTTGTTCACAAGAAAATCAAAACCAATTCCTTTTAACAACATGTGGCCTAAAAAACCGGACAATAGTACCATAAAAATATCTATGGAAAGAATTATCCACCTTGGAAGGTAGCTCAAATTCTTTACATTAAAGCTAAAACTGGTCTTTTTCAGAACCAGTCCAAAAACCTTTTTTATTTCAACTATGGTACTTTCCACTGCCAATTAATTTTTCTCAAAAAAAACATTTAAAACATTTTCCAATCTTACAAAATCATCGTTTGTCAAATTGGATCCTGACGGAAGGCACAATCCGTTTTTAAATAAATTAGCAGAAACATCCGTTCCGTAATATGGATATTTTTCGAAAATCGGCTGCAAATGCATTGGTTTCCATAATGGACGACTTTCTATATTTTCTTTTTCAAAAGCCAAACGCAATTCTTCGGCAGTTTTTCCGGTTTTTTCCGCATCGATCACAATACCTGTTAACCAATGATTGGAAAACCATTCGGAAGCAGGTTCTTTAAGAACGTCTACACCGTCAATTGCAGAAAAATAATCGGAATAAAACGCATTAGCTTTTCTGCGTAATGAAACATGCTTATCCAGGACTTCCATCTGCCCTCTTCCGATACCGGCACAAATGTTACTCATTCTGTAATTGTATCCGACTTCGCTATGCTGATAGTGAGGAGCGTTATCTCTTGACTGTGTTGCGAAAAACACGGCACGATCCTTAAGTCCTTTTGAATTAACTACAATGGCTCCTCCTCCTGAAGTGGTAATAATTTTATTCCCATTGAACGATAAAATGCCTATATCTCCTAAAGTACCGCATTTTTGTCCTTTAAAAGAACTTCCAAGTGCTTCCGCACTGTCTTCAATAAGCGGAATCTGGTATTTTTTGGCTATTGCCGCAATTTCATCCGCTTTAAAAGGCATTCCGTATAAGTGAACGGCTATTATCGCTTTAGGTGTATTGCCTTTAGCTATCCGGTCTATTATTGCTTCTTCCAACGAATCCGGACACATGTTCCAGGTATCCTCTTCACTGTCTATAAAAACCGGTAAAGCGCCCTGATATAATATTGGATTGGCTGATGCGGAAAAAGTCATGCTTTGGCAGATTACCTCATCGCCTTGTGAAATACCTAAAAGAATTAGTGCTAAATGAATTGCTGCTGTCCCTGAACTCAATGCCCCGACAAAAACAGCTTCTTCATTTTTCAGATAGCGTTCAAGATCCGATTCAAAACCTATTACATTAGGTCCTAACGGAGCTATCCAGTTGGCATCAAAAGCCTGTTGTATATATGATTGCTCATTCCCTCCCATATGAGGAGATGAAAGCCAAATTTTTTCCTTATTCATGCCAACAAGTTAAGCGGAGTTTTGGGGGCAAACTTCAACACAAATGTAATGAAACTTTGATAAGTTGCATTAACATAATTTTAAAATTAAACCAATTTATAAAACAGCGTTTTGGTTATGATTTTCATGTCTCCCAAAAAAGTACGCTCATAATAATACTGCAAATTCAAACTTACTTTATCAGGAAAAATAACTTTATCATTATATTCCAGGGGATTATCCTGAAATGCCAAAAGTTCTTCTTCGTTATAATATTTTAATGAAGCTTCGCTTGTAAGCCCCGGACGCAATTCCAACACCTTTCTTTCTTCCCCTTCAAGACAATCATAATATCCTTGTAAATCCGGACGTGGCCCTACCACACTCATATGCCCTAACAAAACATTGATAAACTGCGGAAGTTCATCAATTTTGGAATTCCTCAAAAAAGCACCTAGCTTGGATATTGAGCTCCTTCCGTCTTTGTCTTTTCTAATTGTGCGAAGCTTGATAATCGTAAAGAGCTCCCCATGCTGTCCTACCCGTTTTTGCAGAAAAAAACCATTTTTACCGGTATCTACAGAAGTCAGAATCCAACTCAAAACAATAAGCCAGCCTACTAAAATAAGCGCTGTGATTGAAAAAACAATATCAAAAAGGCGTTTTAACATATCAAACCGGACTATTGTGTTTTATTATTTTACCAGGATTACCAACAACCACAGCATAATCCGGAACATCATTAACAATAACAGCCCCTGCCCCTATTGTTGCCCATTTCCCTATTTTTATACCCTGAATGACTACGGCTCCAATCCCGACGTGACATCCTTCCTCCAAAACAACACCTCCAGCCAAAGCCGCATTAGGAGATACATGAACATAATCCCCAATCACACAGTCATGTTCAATGACAGCACCGGAATTTACTATGCAATGCTTTCCGATAACTGAAAACGTATTCACAACCGCATTAGGCATGATAACGGTACCAGGACCAATTTCTGCTTGTGTGGAAACAAATGCTGTTGGATGGATGGCATTCGAGAAGTTTGCTTTCAATCGTTCGGCAATTTTCTTGCGTACAAGATTATTACCTATTGAGATTATTAAGGAATCTTGTGTTTTAAAATCTTCTTCCGAAGGAATGACAACCGGAATATCGCAAATTAATGCAACGGAAGGCGCATCGTCAAAGACTGCCCTAATCTCCACATCATTTGCTTTTAATATGTCGATAATAACTTTACTATGCCCGCTGGCGCCGTATAAATACATCTTAATTCCCTTTAAACCTTTCCATTGTAGCGACTCCATCTGCACTAATTCCCTCACGCACAAACACTTTCATCACCGTCATTAAAATAATTTTGGCATCCAATATAAAACTTAAATTGGTTACATACCAAACATCATATTCAAATTTCTGTCCCCAACTAATGGCATTCCTCCCATTTACCTGTGCCCAGCCCGTAATTCCGGGACGAACGGCGTGTCTTTTCCTCTGAAAATCATCATACAACGGCAGATACTCCGGCAGTAACGGTCTCGGCCCGATAAGACTCATAGTGCCGGACAGTACATTAATCAGCTGGGGGATTTCGTCGATGGATGTTTTACGGACAAAATGCCCTACCGACGTAAGACGCTGCTCATCGGGAAGAAGATTCCCGTCTTTATCTTTTCGGTCATTCATCGTTTTAAACTTTATGATTTTAAAAACCACTTCATTTTTACCCGGACGATGCTGAAAAAAAAACGGCTTCCCATTGTTAGCAAAAAACAAGCACACGGTAACCAACAGAAAGACCGGACTCAACAACAGTAAGCCCGTCAAAGAAAATAAAACATCAAAAAAACGCTTAAAAAAAGTTTTATACATTTCTTTCCAAACTTTTATACTCCTCTAAAATAGCATTCCAAATCACTTGCTGCTGATAGCGTTGCACAATCATCTCGCGGGCATTTTCCTTAAGGCGAGAATATAAATCCGTATTGTCCATTAATTGAGTCAGACCATCAAAAATTTCTGCGGATGATTTTGGAGGAATAATGATTCCGTTTTCCCCATTGCTGATTATTTCGTTGCATCCGTTGATATCACTCACAATCGAAGGAAGCCCCATGGCTCCCGCCTGCATTACAACGTTAGGAAAACCTTCTCTATAACTCGGAAAAACGAGACAATTGCTGATTGCAAAATAAGGCCGTACATCGTTCTGATATCCGACAGTAATGATATTAGGATTGTTTTCAATCTCATTCTCCGTATCCGGCAGTAAAGGATCGAGTTCTTTTTCAAAAGGGCCTACCAGCAGAAGTTTGCAATTCCTGTTCTGCAATTTGGAAAAAGCTTTTATCAATTCGTTAATTCCTTTGTCGGCAACAATTCTTCCGACGAAGATAAACACAAAATTGTCTTCGCTTATACCTAATTCCAATTTGATTTCGGTTTTTTGGATTTCCGAAACGGAATGGACTGAAAAATAATCGGCATCAATCCCGTTGGAACTCCCTTGGCCAATCACCTTTAACTTTTCAGGTTTACAAAATTTCTCGGCAAGGATAATTTCTTTTAATCCGTTGGAGTTGGGAAATACTTTTGTAGCTGCACCATAGGTCATTTTCTCCACCAAGCTCAACAACCTTCTTTTGTTTCCGTGGGTTTCTAAAAGTGGTAAACCGGCTACGGTATGCAAACGATTAGGTACTCCGGCCAATTTAGCAGCCAACATCCCAATGGTTCCGGCTTTCGGCGTATGCGAATGAACTATGAAAGGCTGTTCCTTTTTAAAAAACCGAAAAAGCTGCCATAATGCCTTCAAATCCTGAAGAGGAGTTATCTTTCGGGTTAAACCGACTTCAAAAGTTTTAACACCCTGATTTTTACCAAATTTCTCCAACCGTTCCTTTTCTGAAGAAACAGCAATCACTTCATAATGATCATTCATGAATCGCAACTGGTTCTCAAGCAATTTTTCAAGAGAAAGAGGAATGGTAGTTATACGAATGAGCTTTTTCATTTGACTTGGGCAATCGTTCTATTTCTCACTTCGGCAATTATCCAAAGCAGCACTAACGCCACAAAAGGCTGGAACATGATTTTTGTTCTTGCAAAAATACCGAACCCGGAATAACGCTGCACTATGAGAAGTCCTGAAAGCAACGCAAATAAAAGAATTATTTTAAAAATAAACGGAAAAACAATCTTTTTCCAATGCTGAAGAACCAAAACCAAAGCGACTATATGAAGCAATAACAACACCATATTTTCCAATCCAAGGACAGTTCCGTACAAACCGGGAATTTCATTTACGAATGGCCGAAAATAGAAGGTAAAGATCTTGTAGGGATAGGAATACTCTATCATAGGCACATAGGTACCCGATTTCTTGAATGAAAGCAACGAGAATTCATTATAACGTTGGATCCTGGAAAAATCAAACCGTTTAATTTCTGATAACTGCAAAAACATATAAAACAAAACTGAAAACAACATCAGGGCAATTCCCGAAAACATCAGTTTCATTTTGGCACTCCCTTTTCCGAAGAAAAGATAAATGGCAAAAATGCTAACCAATAGCAATAAAGCTATATGAGGCCGGATCAGAATCAGAAACACAACAGATATCAGCATAAGAATTGACCGGTATCGTTCCTTGGCCAATTCCAGCAAAATTGTAGCTATAAAAAGAAAACACAAAGCTTCTTTACCTAACATTGCCGTCCAGAAATGCAAATTGGGCAACAACAGCAATACCAGATAAACAGCAATCCCTTTATACTGAAATTTTTGCTCCATAAAAAGTTTACACAATCTGTAAAACTGGACTATGCCAAAAAAACCTATGAAGCTGTAAAGTACGAATCCCAATTGTATGTCAAGTCCCATCACTTTTGCCAATGGGTAGTTCAGCAATAAAACAAAATCAGAGCCATAAAACCGGTATTCAGAAATTGTTTTTGATGCCGATGAATTCAACTGAAACCAATAAAAAGCAGCATCCCCTCCTTTTTTACTGTAATAATCCCAAGTCAGAAAGGTAAAAAAAAGATGGTAGCCCAGCAGAAAGGCAAAAAAAACACGCTCTTTATATGGTTTCCAATCCATTAGCGTTTCTTATTCATTTCGAGTTCTTTCCTATACGAGAATGCCCATAGAATAAACAACAACAATCCCGGCAGGAACATATTCCGCATTCGGATCATAATCCCTAAATTTCCCAACGACTGTGAAAAGGCCAAAGTACCGATTATCAGGAAGATAACCAGCCCTTTAATCACAAAAGGAGCCGCCTTGAACGTTTTTAGGGGATTATTCCTAAATATATTTACTGTGATGAGCAGCAAAAAGAGATTTTCAAAAGAAGCCAATACTGCGGGAATTCCATTAATATCGAAAAAAAGTGGGCGGAATAAAAAAGTAAAAACTTTTAATGGGAACGGATAGGACGAAATATCAATCCTAGACCCAACATTACCCCTACTCAACACATCTGCTTTAGCATTTGAAAAGTTATCAAAACTTTCCACGGTAGCTTCTTCAATTTTAGCAAATTGCATTACGGAAGGCAAAATTACAACCCCAATCCCAATAAGGGCAATCGAAAAAATCAAACGCTGTCCTTTGGAAACTTTGGAACTCATCACATAGGCAAGCCCGAAACTTACCAGCAAAAAAAGTGTAATGTGCGGACGGATAAAATAGGACAATCCTAAAGATAATGCCAAAAAAGGCAGTCGTTTAAAAATATCCATAATACCATAAACGAAAATACCGATACAGAAAAACAACAGAGTGTCTTTCCCGACCGCACAACTCCAAAAATGCAGGTTGGGCATAAAGAAAAGAAGTGGAAAAAGCGTGTAATTTTTATATTTCGAATTATACGGAATCAGTTTAACTGCCGTTACATAAAAATAAGCAAGACCTATAAATCCAATCAAAGAATATAACATTGTCCCTGTAAAATAAGACAATCCGAGTACATTGGAAGGGTAATAATTAAGAGCAAACAAGAAATAAGTCCCTTTTTCCTCGGAAAAATAAGTTTCGAATTCCTCCAGAGTTAACAGTTTTGAAGTGCTCCAGTAACCGTTGGCATCTCCCTGAATAAAAAAACAAAAATACGCTCCGAAAATAAAATGGTAGAAAAGTAATTTTTTCAGTTGGCTCAAATCCTGCGGACTTAGCTCATTTCGAAAAGAAGAAATAAAAGCCAAGCCCAGAACAACAATTACTATGAGAACAAAAAAATCCAAATCTATATTCTTTTTACCGTGTTATCAACAACCGATGCCATCTTAAGCATTTCTATTCTCAGTAATAAATTAAAAATATAATCCAAAATAAAAATCAACAGTCAATTGTTTTTTTAGCTGTTTATAAAA
>NZ_DATIDM010000160.1:0-23526 GCF_035456225.1 Flavobacterium sp.
AAACCTCAGGGGATTGCATAATATTCAAAGACTTTTCAGTTGATTCAGAATTTGAATCATTACTGCAAGAAACGAAAAATATTGCTGATACAGCAACAAATAAAACTTTTTTCATTTTTTTACTTTTTTTTTAAAATTAAAATAATTGATTTGGTTAACCGGTGCAAAGCTAAACAAAATAATTTTTTATAAAAAAAAACTTACAAAATATTTTCATCCGCAAAGCTGAAATAACTTTTTTCGGTAACAATGACATGATCCAACACTAAAATATCCAGATGCTTGCCGGCTTCTTTTAATTTTCGGGTAATCTGTTTATCGGCTTCGCTGGCTATTAAAGTCCCGGAAGGATGATTGTGCACCAGAATAACAGAAGTAGCATTATGTTCTAAAGCCGTTTTGAAAATTATCCTTGTATCTACGACCGTTCCCGTGATTCCTCCTTTGCTGATTTGGGCTTTATAAATTACTTTATTGGAATTATTCAGAAACAAAACCCAGAATTCTTCGTGTGGCAGTTCGCCGATGATGGGCTGCATGATTTCGAAAACCGCTTTACTTGAGGTAATTTTGGACAGTTCCAGACTTTCTTCGGATTTCCGTCTTCGACCTAATTCGGCGGCCGCGACAATTGTGACAGCTTTTGCTTCGCCTATTCCTTTGAAATTCGTCAGTTGTTTCACGGATAATTTTCCGAGCACATTCAGATTATTATCTACAGAAGCCAAAATCCTTTTCGAAAGTTGAACGGCACTTTCATTTCGACTTCCCGAACCAATCAAAATCGCTATTAACTCGGCATCACTCAATATTGATTTTCCTTTCAGCATGAGTTTTTCACGAGGCTTATCGTCTTCTGCCCAATACTTTATGGAGAAGTTTGTGGTTTCCATGGCGTATACTTAAAATTTAACTTTTTGCGTTATATCAGAAAAACGAAGATATGAAAGTTTTACAATTTTTAACCATTTTCTTACTTTTTAATAGTTTCACGACTTCCGAAAAAGATTTTTATGAAAAATTATCCGATGCCGCATTGCAACTAACAAAAGACAGAGTGCTTTATGATCCTGCTTACATCGCAATACCTTATCCCAATGGCGATGTCCCTAAAAACAAAGGAGTTTGTACCGATGTGGTAATCCGTGCTTATCGTAAAGTCGGCATTGATTTACAGAAAGAAGTCCACAAAGACATGAAGGCAAATTTTTCAAAATACCCTAACCTGAAAAAATGGGGTTTAAAAACAACCGATACGAATATCGACCATAGGAGAGTTCCTAATTTGGAAGTATTTTTCAGTCGAAAGGGGAAACAACTTCCTGTTTCAGAAAATCCGAACGATTATAAAACCGGGGAATTGGTCACCTGGATGATTAACGACAAATTACCGCACATCTGCATCATTACAAACAAAAAATCACCGGACGGAAAACGCCCGATGATTGTTCATAATGTTGGAGACGGACAGGTTTTAGAGGATTGTTTGTTTTCCTATAAAATTGTCGGGCATTATAAGTTTGGAAAATAGATTATTTGATATTGTAATTTATTATTTTGTCAATACCCCAAAAGCTTTTTTTAGTGTGTAAAACAAGTATTTTATTCCGGATTTCATCTTCGTTTAAGACTTTCAATTCCTTATATAACACAGAAGATTTTCGAATGTCTAGCGACTCCGTTTCATTATCGGGATACTCAAAATAAACATGCGCAAAAATTCTAATTCCTTTTCCTCTATCGTTTTTGTTAAAGTCCGTAATGGCAAAACTTTTAATTACAGTTTGCTCATCACTGACAACCAAATTCGTGAGTACTTTAAAAAGTATATTGCCCGCTAAACCAAAACTAAAAAAAGACAACATGAGCCCGGTTAACAACATCAATACGTTAGAAAAAAAAGCATCAAAAAAGCCTGAAGATTTGGTATTCCGGATAGAATCAATCCAAGGTTTAGCTTTGAAATAATAAAACACAAAACCAAGCACCAATGGAAGAAAAACAAAAACACAATAATATCTTATTTCCAAATTCAAAAACTGATCATTCCAGAAGAACCAATTTAGAATTGACAATATGGCAAAAAAGACAAAATGCCTATACAAATAAACATCTGCTTTTTTACTTTTATTTTTGGCTAACCGCTTTCTGTTTTTTATTTCCTGAAGCCTTCTTTTATCCATGAATTCAATTAAGCAATCAAATTCTTCACTTCATCAAAATTCAATCCACCGTAGTTTCCGGAACTCATCAATAATAACGCTGAATTCTCCAAATCGCGGTTAAACAAAAAGCTTTTAAATTCTTCCGGATTGGTGTAAATAATCAAATCGTCGCGTTTGAAAGCCTGTGCAATCTGGTCATAGGTAACCTCTTCCAACTGTTTAATTTTTACTGCATCTGGCGAATAGAAAACTACTGCTACATCAGCGTTTTTCAGAGCACCTTCATACTCTTTTAAAAACTCGGCATTCAGGCTGCTGTAGGTATGCAGTTCCAAACACGCCACCAAAGTACGGTTCGGATATTGTTCTTTTACTGCTTTAGTCGTCGCGGCTACTTTACTTGGAGAATGTGCGAAGTCTTTGTAAGCCACTTTGGTTTTACTCTCGGCAATTTTCTCCAAACGTTTTGACGCTCCTTTAAAACTGGCAATGGCTTCGTAGAAATCCGCTTCATCAACACCCATGTTTTGGCAGATCCATTTGGCGCCGGCTAAATTGTTTAGGTTATGCGCACCGAAAACCTCTATCGGCATTGGGCCTTCGGGTGTTTCTAATAACGTAACGCCATTTTCCACTGAATACTCAGGTGTATGATATGCGATTTTACGGATTGGATTGGTCGCCGCTTCTGCAACGCGTTTCACTTCCGAATCGTCTTCATTGTAAACTAAAATCCCTCCATTGGTTATCTTTTGAATGAAAATCTCAAACTGCTCCACGTAATTCTCATACGTCGGAAACACGTTGATGTGATCCCAGGCAATTCCGCTGATTAGAGCGATATTGGGTTGGTACAAATGAAATTTTGGTCTTCTGTCGATTGGGGAAGACAAATACTCATCTCCTTCTAAAACGATGAAATCATTTTCTTCCGTTAAATGTACCATTGTATCGAAACCTTCCAACTGTGCCCCTACCATGTAATCCACATTGATTCCGTGGTAATGCATCACATGAAGAATCATGGAAGTGATTGTCGTTTTACCGTGTGAACCTCCAATAACGACTCTGGTTTTATTTTTGGACTGTTCGTATAAAAACTCGGGATAAGAATAGATTTTCAATCCTAATTCTTTCGCTTTTAACAACTCGGGATTGTCTGCTTTGGCGTGCATCCCTAAAATAATTGCCTCAATATCGGAAGTTATTTTTTCAGGGAACCAGCCCATTTCTGTCGGCAATAATCCTTTCTTATCCAATCTTGATTTCGAAGGTTCGAAAATAGCATCGTCGCTACCGGTTACCTGATATCCTTTACTATGTAACGCTAATGCTAAATTGTGCATGGCAGCTCCGCCAATAGCTATAAAATGTGTACGCATCTTTAAATTCGTGTATTTTACCTGTTGAAATCGGCTTTTAGTTTTCGGGCTTTTTCAACATTTTTTAATTTGTTCAAATATAAGTCATATAGCTTTTCGAAAGTAGTTTTGGAATGACCAATTTCGTATGCTTTTTTCAGATTATTTTCTGCTTTATTGTAGCGTTTGAAATAGACATCTATATATCCTTTCGCCAAATAGCCGTCTACTTTGGACAATTGCACAAGTTCCTCCGCGTATTTTTGAGCTTTCGCTTCACTACCTCCAACGATTCCGGGCAATTCAATGTAAAACAGAACCAATGCCCAACGGGTATCAATGTGTTTCCTATCCAATCTGGCAGCGGTTTCAAAAGCTTCTTCAATATCGCCAATCATTCCAAAAGCCTTGAATTTACTGACCGATTTGGCTTTCATCGCCATGGAACCTCCAAATTTATAATGGTAATTGGCAACCTTGGGATACTGGAGCCTTAATTTTTCGAAATAACCGATAGCTACATCCCATTGCTGCTGATACCCCGCTATGTCTCCCAGGTATTCAACAGTTCTGGTGTCGTTTGGATTTTGCTTCAAAACGTTCTGAAAAAAAGGCAAAGCCGAAGCATATTTCTTTTGCTTAAAAAGAGATTCCCCCTTCTCAAAATCGGATTGCGACCAGAGCAGGAAAGGAAACAATAGTAGAATTAAAAAACGCCTCATGTGTCAAAAATAACAATTAAAAAGAGAAAACTCATAGTTATAAGTAAAACTCCAGCTTTGTAAATAAAATATTATTTATACTTTTAAGACATTTACATTTAAAACCATCTCTTTCACAAAATTCATTCGATGAGGAATTATTTTTTACTGCTATTACTTGTATTCTTTAACATCTGTTTCAGTCAACAATTTGAAAAAAACTGGGAAAAAGTTTTGGAGTTGGAAGCCGAAGGAAAAACCAAATCGGCATTTGAAGAAACCCAGAAAATATATGCCAAAGCCAAAAGAAAAAAGGATGAAACACAAATCATCAAGACTTTTTTTTATAATTCGAAATATATTCAAACATTAGAAGAAGAGGCACAGTTAAAAATCCTTTCTAACTTAAAAAAGGAGATGAAAGATGTGGGTGAAGCTTCACGATCTATTTTACAATATATTTATGCAAAATGCCTGGAAAGTCATTTGGCAAAAAACCGCTATCAAATCCAACAGTTTACTGCAATTGACAGCATTGGAACTGAAGACTTCAGAACATGGCCTGTTAATATTCTCGAAAAAGAAATTAAAACCGCTTATAATTACAGCATTCAAAAAGAAGAAATACTAAAAAAAACGCCATTACTCGATTATGAATTGATTTTTGACTTTGAAAAATATGAAGATTTCAAGGAAACTTCCTTATTTGATTTTTTAGTCTCTGAAGTAGCCAATTACTACAGCGCCCGAATCCGACACCACGAAATAAAGCACTCTGATTTAGAACTTAAAAAAGATCTATTTTTTGATGTTTCGCCAAATTATCAGAAGTCATCTTTCGATTTCATCACGGAAGAAAATTTAAGACAATACCTGATACTGCATCAAAAACTTGAATCCGGAAGTAAAAAAACGCAGGAGCATCAGTTCCGAAGACTCCAATTCCTGAAAAATACTTTTTTTTATTCTGATAATGATTATTACCTAAAAGTACTTACCCGTTTTCAAAAGACTCATTTATATAACGAGATCCTGCAGAAAGTTCTACTGGAAAAGGCACACATTTTTCGTGACTCCGCCTCAAAAGAAAAAAAACCTCAAAACAACCTACTTGCCGTTGCCACTTATGACAGCATTTTAAACTTAAGTCGTTCCCCTATCTATAAAATAGCTCAAAAAGAGAAAGCCGAGATAACACGTAAAAACCTTAACGTTCAACTACTGAAAGAAATTTACAACAATGAGCAAACAAGGGCACATGTCGACTATAAAAACACTGACAACCTGATTATTTCTTTCTACAAAGTAAACCATGCTTTTTTGTCCGACCAAAACCTTTCATATAGCACAAAGGACAGTTTGGTTCGTAACATTGTAAAAGAAAAAACTCCAATAAAAAGGTCAAAATACAAACTTGAAAACAAGAAAGATTTTTTCAGTTATTCTACAGAAGTACTCGTACCCCAACTGGAAACCGGACACTATTTGGCCTATTTTGAAAGCGAAAACAAAAACGATTCGCTTAACAAAACTGTCGATGGCTTTGAGACTATTACTGTTAGCAATCTCTCTCTTTTTAGTTATGAAAAAGATAAAAAAATATTCTTCAAAGTTCATGATAGAAAAACAGGACTTCCTCTGGAAGAGGTTCAAATAAAATCAGACCAGTTTAAACTTTATACGGATGAGTTGGGAAGTGCATTCTCAACCAAAATAAAAGAACGTTACTATGACAATTACGACCTATTGCTCACAAAAGGTAATGACACACTTGCAATCGAAAACTCTCATATAGACAGCCTTACTAACGACAGTAAATATCAAAAAAAAATCGAACCAAAAATCGAATTTTATCTGGACAGGGCCATTTATCGTCCTGGACAAACCGTACTTTACAAAGGAATAGCCTTTTGGAGAAAAAACGGTCAAGTGGAAGTGGTTCCAAATTTAACGGCAAATATTATTCTACAAGACGCAAATGAGCACCATGTAACAGAAATAGAAATAAAAACCAATGAATTTGGCTCATTTTCAGGTGAATTTGTTCTTCCAAAAAACGGATTGACCGGTGAATTTAAAATTATAGCCGAAGAACCCGAAAAACCGGAAAACGACCCTATGTACAATACTAAAGAAGACAAACATCCTTTTTGGGACAATCTGGAATATGAAAATCCAAAAATTAGTTTTCAGGTGGAAGAATACAAGCGCCCAAAATTTGAAATCACTTTTAACCCGATTAAGGAAACCTATATGGTAAACAATCCGGTTACAGTGACTGGAAATGCGAAGGCTTTTTCAGGCAGTTCTATATCTGATGCAAAAGTAAGTTACACGATTACAAGAGAAAGCTACAGGAAATACAGGAGCTACCCTGATGATTCGGAAGTTATTGCCCAAAAAGAAACAAAAACAGATGGCACAGGAAAATTCAGCATTGATTTTACAGCTACACCAAACGAGCGTTTTTCAAAGGAAGATTTACCAGTATTCGCCTATAAAGTTTCCGTAAGCATTACCGACAACAATGGGGAAACAAGGAAAAACGAGACTATGCTAAAAGCGGGTTACCATACTTTAGTTTTAGATGTGAGTCTTCCCAAAAAAATTGAGACCGATAAAAAAGAGACCATTTATGTACGCAGCGAGAACTTAAACAACGAGTTTGTTCCTGTAAAAGGAGAATTGAAATTTTACTATTTAGGCCCGATAGAAAACAAATGGAAAAAAAGCCTTTTTGGAGTCCCGGATATAAAAACAATTGATAACAGCGAGTTTGAAAAACTATTCCCTTATGAACAAATGACCGATAAGTCAGAAGTAAATGGAAAACTGTATTTCAGCAAATCCATAACCACAGAAAAAAACAAACCTATCCCTTTAGATTTTGTTTCCTACTGGAAGACAGGCGGTTACAAGGTTGTTTTCACAGCCAAAGATGCTTATGGAAATCCTGTGGAGGACTCCTTTGGTTTTAGATTATTTCAATCCAAGGACAAACAAATCCCTTCCAATGAATTGTTCACAATAAAACAACTGAATAGCAATCCCAAAAAGGATGGTTACGTCAATTTGGAAATCAGTTCAAATTTTGCTGATTTATATATTTATGCTGATGCTTTTTACAACAACCGTATTTATGATTCAAATGTCATTACGCTAACTGACAAAAAAGCTGTTTTGCAATTCCCTGTCAAAAAAGATTTCAAAACAGGCATATTCATTGAGTTTCACAGCATCTTTGAAAATACAGCTTTTAACAAAGGGATGACGGTATTATTTCATGAAGAGGAACCAAAACTACAATTGGAACTGGAAACCTTAAGAAACAAAATCGAACCGGGCAGCAAGGAAAACTGGTCCTTTAAAGTAAAAGGAAAACAAAAAGAGGAAGCCGAAGTTTTAGCTTCGATGTATGACCTTTCATTAGATCAATTTACAGTTAAAAACTGGAACCCACTAAATTTTGAGATGTATTATAACAATTACGGTCAAAATTATACAAAACTTGGCTTCAATCGAATATACAGCACTTTAGATTATGAAAATCCTTATTACGAATACTATAATGTCCGAGAAGAAAAAACCCAACTTATCTGGTTCGGCTTTAATTTTTCGAATGCAAAAGACTACTACACGCAACTACAATATAAAAAGCTGAAAGATGCAAAAAAAGAGAAATTACCTTCAACTGTAAAATCCGTCTCCGGAATTGTAACTGAAGGAGGCTTACCTTTACCAGGCGCATCTGTAACGGTCAAAGGAACCTCAAGAGGGACACAAACCGACATGGATGGCTATTACTCTATTGATGCAGCCCCAGGAGAAAAACTCGTATTTATGTTTATTGGCATGAAAGACTGTGTTATAAAAGTCAATTCCAAAGTTCACAATGTTGCCATGGCTTCTGAATCTACAACTTTAGAGAATGTCGTTGTTACTGCTGTTGGCATCAAAAAAAGGCAAGATGAAATTACCTCTTCCTATGAGGATAACAAAGTGTATTCGGGAACAGAAAACTTTTATAGTGTAGGAACTCTTGCGGGTAAAGTCGAAGGTTTACAAGTTATTCCTGGAAATGCTAACTCAAAAACCAAAATTGTACTGAGAGGAAATCGATCCATAAGCGGTGAAAATCAAGCACTGATTGTAATTGACGGAGTAGTAAGTGATGCCGATGCATTAACAAAAATACCTGTCTCGGAACTGGTTTCAACTACCATTTTAAAAGGTGCCCAGGGAACAGCTCTTTACGGAGATGCCGGGGTAAACGGAGTAATTGTAGTCACAACAAAAAAAGCATTGACCGAGTTGACGCAAGTGCAAACCCGAAAAAACTTTAACGAAACTGCTTTTTTCTATCCATCCTTAAAAACCGACAGTAATGGAAGAATAAAATTCTCTTTTACTTCTCCCGAAGCCTTAACACAATGGAAATTAAGGCTATTGGCTCACACCAAAAAAGGCGTTTCAGGCTATTATGAAAACACGGTAGTCACTCAAAAAGATTTCATGGTTACCCCTAACTTCCCAAGATTTTTCAGGGAAAAGGATACGGTTTACATTTCTGTAAAACTGGCCAATATGACTTATGAAGCTAAAGCCGGAGTTGCCTCACTGCAATTGTTTGATGCCGCCACGATGCAACCGATAGATTCAAAAGTTGCCAATAGTGACAACATTAAAAACTTCACCATAACAGCAAAAGGGAACAGCGTAGTGACGTGGCGATTAGTCATTCCGGAAGGTTTGCAAGGGGTTCAGTACAAAGTACTGGCCAAATCCGGTAATTTCTCCGATGGTGAAGAAAATATTGTGCCGATAGTAACCAATTCGATGTTGGTAACAGAGAGTATTCCACTTTGGGTCCGTGAAAACAGTAAAAAGGAGTATGTTTTTGAAAACATGAAAAACAACACTTCCCCTACGCTCAAAAACCACTTACTGACATTGGAATACACTTCCAATCCTACTTGGCTGGCTATCCAATCGTTGCCCTATTTAATGGAATACGAACACGATTGTGCCGAACAAACTTTTGCACGCCTATACGGTAATGCATTGGCGACCACAATCATCAACAGCAACCCAAAATTGGCAGAAGTTTTTGAAAGCTGGAAAAAGGACGGTAATTTAACTTCCAAATTAGAACAAAACGAAGAACTTAAATCATTGATTTTAGCCGAAACCCCGTGGCTTTTGGATTCGAAATCCGACGAAGAAAAAAAGAAAACCCTGGCGTTGTTATTGGATTTAAATAAGATGAAGGCTTCGCTTGACAATACTTTTCAGAAATTGAAAGCCAAGCAAACCGCTTCCGGTGGTTTTCCATGGTTCTCCGGTATGGAAGAAAACAGCTATATCACCAACCACATTCTTGCAGGACTCGGACATCTGGAAAAATTAAAAATCGACAGCAAAACAAGTCAGCAATTTGACGAAATAGCAAAAACTGCTGTCCCATTCGTGGATAACAAATTTATCACTGCTCATAATACCCGAATTGAAAAATTAAAAGATCCTGAAAAACTGGTTTGGCTGCAGTACTATAACGAACTGCATTATTTGTACGCCAGAAGCTTTTATTTAAATAAATATCCGCTTTCCGAAACGTTGCAAAAAGCCTCCAGATTTTATATCGAAAGATGCAAAAAAGACTGGCTGACCTATTCCCTTTATGAAAAAGGAATGACGGCCTTAACATTGTACCGATTTGGAGAAACCAAAACGGCAAAAGATATCCTGACACATCTAAAAGAAACTTCTGCCAACAATGACGAAATAGGAATGTACTGGTTAGAAAACAAATCGGGTTGGTATTGGTACAATGCTCCTATCGAAACGCAAGCGCTGCTAATTGAAGCTTTTGCAGAAATTGAAAACGATACCAAATCGGCAGATGCGATGAAAGTCTGGTTGTTAAAGAGTCGTCAAAACACCAATTGGCCTTCTACGAAAGCAACTACGGAAGCCGTGTATGCACTTCTGATGCAGGGAACCGATTGGCTTTCCGTAAAAGACAATACCGTTATTAAAATGGGAGCAACAGAAATAGCGACCAAAAAAATGAAAGAAACCGAAAAAGAAGCTGAAACCGGTTATTTCAAAATGACCTGGAAAGCGGATGAAATCAAAAAGGAAATGGCTACGCTTTCAATCGAAAATAAATCAAAAGTAACAGGTTACGGAGGTTATTTCTGGCAATATTTTGAAGATCTGGATAACATAAAAACGTTTAAAGGCGGCCCAATGTCTGTTGAAAAAGAATTATACCTGAACAAAAACACCGATGACGGAAAACAACTGCAACACATAACAACTAAAAACCCGTTAAAAATAGGTGATTTGGTTACGGTTCGTTTGATTATCAAAGTTACAGAAGATATGGAATACATCCATTTAAAAGACATGCGTGCAGCGGGATTTGAACCAATAGAAGTAATCTCCCAGCATAACTGGAAAAACGGACTTTCTTATTACCAAAGCACCAAAGATTTAGCAACGCATTTCTTTTTTGACCGAATCAATAAAGGAACTTATGTATTGGAATACGATGTGCGGGTAAACAACAAAGGAGAATTCTCCAACGGGATTACAACCATCCAAAGCATGTATGCCCCGGAATTCACAAGTCACACGAAAGGGATTAGAGTAAGTATTAAAGAATAATATGAAAAAACTGTTTGTCATTGTTACGTTTGTTTGCAGCTTCTTTTGTTATGCCCAAACCAAAATTTCCGGCATCGTAAGAGATCAAGAAACCAAAAAACCTTTGCATGGCGCCTCTATTTTCGCACCGCAAACCACCAACGGAGGAGCAACGGATGAAACCGGTTTGTTCTCTTTTACGCTGATAGAAGGGCAAACGCAGGTTTTAATCAGTTATGTGGGTTATGAAAGCGTAATTGTGCCGGCAAGTTCTTTTACTGCAACCGACAAATCAAATGTTATCTACCTGAACCCTATCGTTAATAATCTCAAGGAAGTCGTTATTAAGAAAATCTCCGCCAAACAAAGGGAAAAATATATGGAGATTTTTAACCGGGAATTCATAGGATTAGGTAAAATTGCCGAAAAAACAAAAATCCTGAACCCTGAAGTGATCCAATTCGACATGAACAAAGAAAATACCCTTCTAATAGTGACAGCGGATGCCCCTCTTCAGCTAATCAATGAAAAAACCGGATATTTCATTTCCTATGAATTGGTATATTTTGAGAGCAAGGTACTCACGGAAGAACACAACCAGAAACTCACTACTTTTTTTGGTTATCCCTTTTTTAAAGATATCGTTAATGAGAAAGAACTAAACACAAAAGACGTAACAAAAACGCGTTTAAAATGTTATAAAGGATCTACCATGCACTTCATCCGAAGTCTTTACAATGGCACCATGGAAAGTGAGGGTTTTACCGTATTGAAATTTACCAGAGAACTAAATCCGGATTACCCTTCACAGGACAGCATCAACAGGATGATGGATGCTTTCAGACGAAATGGAAAAATCCCACAAATACCCGCAAAACACAAGATCATATATGATAAAAATCACCAAAAAGTACATCAGCTGGTATTTGAAAGAGAGGGCAAAAAATACTTTTACTTTACAGACTTCTTATCAGTCGTATTCCGAAGAGCAAAGGAGGAAAACAAATATACCGAATACTACCATCAGTCAGAAGCCGACTATCAGACCTCTCAATTAAAATTAATGGAAGACACTCCAATTGAGATTTTTGCGGACGGAACATACGCCGAAGTGGATTATTTAGGAAGTTTCGGCTACATGGGATGGAAAAAAATGGGCGAAATGCTTCCATTCGATTATCAGCCTGAACCTGTGGTTCCTAATTAAACATTCCTGATACAAAAGACCACTCTCATATAGCCCCGGGTGGAGCGGCACCTTGTAAAGTGGAACACGGGAACGACGTTTCCAAAAAAGCCCAGAATATTCGCTCCAAAAAAAAATCCGGATACATTGCTGCATCCGGATCCTTTCGCTTCGTTCAGAATGACATTAGCCATCCTTTCTTGAAGAAAATTATTTGATGATTGTCATCTCGTCTACGATGTGTTTTGCACCTGAGAAGTTCTCAATTACCCACAATACGTAACGGATGTCACAGTTGATTGTTCTTTGTAATTTAGTATCAAAGATTACGTCACCTGCCATCGCTTCGATGTTTCCGTCGAAAGCAAGACCGATTAACTCCCCTTTTCCGTTTAATACCGGAGAACCAGAGTTACCACCTGTGATATCGTTGTCAGTCAAGAAGTTAACATGTAATGTACCGTCTTTATCTGCATAACGACCGAAATCTTTGTTTTTGTTCATTTCCAACACTTTTGCAGGTAAGTCGAACTCATGATCGCCTTTTTTGTATTTTTTCACCTGACCCGCTAAAGTAGTGTAGTTGTTGATTGTAGCTTCATTACGTTTGTCTGCAGGTAAAGAACGAACTTTTCCGTAAGTTAAACGCAATGTTGAGTTAGCATCCGGATATTTGATAGTTCCGATTTTAGACTCGCGTAAACCTTCTACCAATTTACGGAAAGCTGCTCCGTAATCGTTTTGCGCTTTTGCGATTTCGTCTGATTTAGAGCTGAAATGATTCAATAAATCGTTAGACAATTTCATCAACGGATCGTTTGTGATCAAACCTTCGCTTGGTGCATCCAAGAATGCTTTGATTCTGTCTTTTGAAGACAAGATACTTAAATCGAAAGCAGCATTAACGAATTTAGAAAAATCGTTGTTGTTTGCTTTTCCTAATTCAGCCACAGCCGGAGCAATAGCATATCCTGTTGATTTAGTTGCGTACAATTTCAATTGTGCAGCCATGATATCTTTTTCAGCAGGAACATGTAGTTCTTTGAACATTTCGTCGGTCATTTCAAGGATAGCCGGAGCCATTTGCGCACGTTTGGCAGCATCAGCTTTAGCATAGTTTTCCAACTGTTTTCCTAAACCTCTTGAAACTGTTGCGTAAGCACTTGTTCTGAAAAGCGTCGTTAAGTAATTGTCATGACGTGACTTCTCATTAGTCAATTTGTAGAAATTGTTGATAGTAGAAACAACGTTTCCGTATTTCGCTTTGTTTTCAGGTTTGTTAGCCCATTTGTCGAATTTCGCTTCCTGAGCCGCTTTAGTTTTAGCAGTACCGAATTTTGTTAACGCGTCGATCATTCCCTGACGGTTTTTCCAGTAGTTAGCTACACCAGCATATTTTGAAGCATATACCAAGTTCAAAGCATCGCTCTGATCCATGTATTTTTTCATGGCATCCATACCGGTTTTAGAACCTTCAACCCAAGCAGGATAAGCATATTTTACGTTTTGATCGATTCCTGAAGCAGGCATCCAACGGTTAGTTCTACCAGGATATCCTAAAATCATTGCGAAATCGTTTTCTTTAACACCACCGATGTTTACCGGTAAATAATGTTTAGGTTTTATAGGCGTGTTGCTTGTAGAATACTCAGCAGGATTTCCGTTAGCATCACCGTAAATACGGAACATAGAGAAATCCGCAGTGTGACGAGGCCACTCCCAGTTGTCCGTATCTCCACCGAATTTACCTAAACTTTCTGGTGGTGTACCTACTAAACGAACGTCTTTGTAGTCTTGGTAAACAAAATAGTAATACTCATTCCCTTGGAAGAACGGACGTACAGATACTGTGTATTTTCCTCCTTCGTTGTTTTCTTTTTCGATTTTAGCGATTTCAGCGTTGATAGCTTTTTCACGTTCCGCTTCTGTCATTTTATCGTTAACAACTGATAAAATTCTCTTTGTACAGTCATCCATACGAACGAAGAAACGAACGTATAAGCTTGACGGTTTTAATTCTTCCGCTCTTGAATTAGCCCAGAAACCGTTTTTAAGGTGATTTTTTTCTGCAGTAGATAATTCAGCAATCGCGTCATACCCACAGTGGTGGTTAGTCAATACTAAACCGTCTTTAGAGATGATTTCAGCTGTACATCCACCGTTGAACTGAACGATAGCGTCTTTTAAGCTGTGGTTGTTAATACTGTAGATTTCTTCAGCTGTTAACTGCAATCCCATTTTTTGCATATCTCGGTGGTTCAAACGCTCGATGAACATTAAAAACCACATTCCTTCATCAGCTTTTACACTTGCCGGAACAAGCATAATCGCAGCGATAAGAGATAAAAGTAATTTTTTCATAGTTAAATTTATTTTAGTGCTGCGAAGATACTTTTTTTTGGTAATTAGCTGAAAATAATGATTTAGAAATATTTTTCGTTAAGAAAATTTTAACAAATTAATCTGTCTTTAAATCAAAAAAGGCGCTCTTTCGAACGCCTCTTATATTTTTCACAGCTACTATATTACACTTCTGTATTAAGCATCTGCCATAATTTATCTTTTAATTCCGTAAGACCCTGTTGAGCGACCGAAGAAATAAACATATACGGAATTCCTTTAAAGTCTTTATCCAGATGTTTCTTCATTTCAGCCTTCAGTTCGTCGTCCAGCATATCGGATTTTGAAATAACCACCAAACGATCCTTATCCAACATTTCCGGGTTATAGCGACGTAATTCATCCAATAAAATATCATATTCTTTTTTAATGTCCGGCGCATCGGCTGGCACTAAAAACAGCAATGTTGAATTTCGCTCAATATGACGAAGGAAATAATGTCCTAATCCTTTACCTTCAGCAGCCCCTTCAATAATTCCGGGGATATCCGCTATTACGAACGACTGAAAATCACGATAGGCCACAATCCCTAAATTTGGTTTCAGCGTTGTAAATGGATAATCGGCGATTTTTGGTTTTGCGGATGTCAGGACTGATAATAACGTAGATTTTCCAGCATTCGGAAACCCTACCAATCCAACATCTGCCAATACTTTCAGTTCCAAAACAACATCAAGTTCTTCTGAAGGCATTCCCGGCTGTGAGTATCTTGGCGTTTGGTTCGTGGCACTTCTGAAGTGCCAGTTCCCTAAACCACCTTTACCTCCCTTAACCAGGATTTTTTTCTCTTCGTGCTCGGTGATTTCAAACAGAATTTCATCCGTTTCCTTATCACGAACTACAGTTCCCAAAGGCACTTCGATATATTTGTCTTCTCCGTCGGCTCCGGTACTGCGTGCGCTTCCTCCATCTCCTCCGTGACCGGCTTTGATATGACGTGCAAATTTCAGGTGAAATAAGGTCCACAAACCTTTATTCCCCACTAAATATACGTGTCCGCCTCGGCCTCCGTCACCACCGTCCGGCCCGCCTTTTTCGATAAATTTTTCTCTGTGTAAATGCGTAGAACCTTTACCTCCTTTTCCGGAAGCAACATATATCTTTACGTAATCTACAAAATTCCCTTCAGTCATTTCTTCTTTTCGTTCTGTTAATTAGCTTATCAGCTGTAAAAATTGAAATATCGGTCTGTCGACAATCAACCTTTTAAATATTCTGTTTATTCTGTTTTACACGTCATCCTTTAAAAGGCGGACCAAAACTTTATCTATTTTAATCCCATCCATATCGACAACTTCCAACTCCATTTTGTTCCAAATCAATTTTTCACCTTCTTTTGGAATGTAAGTCAGCTCCGTCATAATCAAACCGCTTACGGTTGTTACGTCGTAATCGTTAATCTGATCATCCAAGTCGAAATACGTTAAGAAATCGTGTAACGAATAGTGTCCGTCCACCAGCCACGTTCCGTCTTCACGGGCAATCAACTGGAATTCCTCTTCATAGAATTCAGCAGCATCTCCTACTAATGCTTCCAGGATATCATTTAGGGTGATAATTCCCTGACAGATTCCGTACTCATCCGTTACCAAAGCATAATGTACTTTGGATTTTTTAAAATTCTCTAATGCCTTATAGGCCGATGTATGCTCAATAAGATATACCGGGTCTTTGGTAATGGCTTTTAAATCAAATTCCCCTTTTTCAAAGCTGGCGAACAGATCTTTCAATAGAACCACGCCGACTACTTCGTCGAGATTTTCCACACAAACCGGATATACCGAATGCAACTCATCCAACACTTTCTCTTTCAGTTCCTGGACAGTTTCATCAAGAGAAAGATAAATCACGGATTTTCTGTGCGTCATCAGTGAATTTACTTTTCGGTCACCGATATGAAACACACGTTCCACGATATCCTGTTCAATCTCCTGCACTTCACCTACCTCGGTTCCTTCTTTTATAATGGCTTTAATTTCCTCTTCTGTTACCTTACCATCTGCTGTTGGCTTGATTTTGAAAACATCCATGATAAATTCTGTGGAAACCGTCAGCAACCAAATGAATGGCATTGTCACAATCGAAACCGCTTTCATTGGTACAGCCACCGCTTTAGCAATGGATTCCGGATAATTCAGACCGATTCGTTTAGGCAATAATTCTCCTAAAACCAAAGAAAAATACGTTAAGACCACTACCACAATTCCTACTGAAAGACTAGGCGAATAAGGACGAAGTATTTCAAAACCTTCTAAAAACAACTTAACATTGTCGGTAATTTTTTCACCACTGTAAATACCGGTAAGAATCCCGATAAGGGTTATTCCGATTTGTACTGTGGATAAAAATTTATTAGGCGAATTGGCCAATTCCAAAGCCGTTTTCGCACTGGCATTTCCTTTTTTTGCCGCCGATTCAAGACGGTTTTTTCTCGCTGAAATCAAAGCGATTTCCGACATAGAAAAAACACCGTTAAGTAATATTAAAAAGAAAATTATGAGTATTTCCATGTTTGTTTTTTAGGTTACAACGTGTCTATCACAGCGCTTAGTCGCTCTGTAATTTCTTCAATAGAACCAATACCGTTTACGGCATGAAATTTATCCTGCGCTCTGTAAAAATCCATTAAAGGCGCCGTTTTTTCATTGTATTCCTCATAACGGTTACGGATTTTTTCAGCATCCTGATCATCTGCTCTTCCGGAAGTTTTTCCTCGTTCCAAAATACGCTCCACCAAAATATTGTCGTCCGCTTCAAGGGCAATAGTTGCCGTTACTTCCCATTTTTTGGTTTTTAAAAACGCGTCTAAAGCATTGGCTTGCGCGATTGTTCTTGGAAAGCCGTCGAAAAGAAAACCTTTAGAATCCATGTTTTTCTCAACTTCATCCTGTAACATTTTAATGGTCACGCTATCCGGAACCAGTTCTCCGTTATCGATATACCCTTTAGCTTCTTTCCCTAAAGCGGTATCGTTTTTCATGTTGAAACGAAAAATATCACCCGTAGAAAGATGGGTTAAATTGTATTTTTCTTTTAAAAATTCTGCTTGTGTTCCTTTTCCTGCGCCCGGTTTACCGAACAAAACAATGTTGATCATTTTAAAAATTGTAATTTGTAGTTATGTTGTTTATTTGTTTTTATTTAAAATATCAAAAGATTGAAGGATTTAAAAATTAAACTTATTGAAAAGAATCTTTAAATCTTTCAAATTATTAAATCAATCACTTAAGCTGATACACTTCCGGCAGGTTTCTTCCCAGACCATCATAATCCAATCCGAAACCTACAATGAATTTATCCTCTATTTCGATACCAATATAATCAATTTTTATATCCTTTTTGTAAGCTTCCGGTTTCAAAAACAAAGTAGCAAATTTTAACTGCTTCAGGTTTTTATCCGCAAACAAAGTATGCAACTCTTCAACGGTATTTCCGGTATCTACAATGTCTTCGATAACCACCACGGTTCTGCCTGCCAAGTCCTGATTTAGCCCGATAAGCTGTTTCACTTCATTGGTTGTCTGCATACCATCATACGATGCCATTTTCACAAAAGTGACCTCGCACGGCCTCTTATAATGTTTCATAAAATCCGAAACTACCATAAACGAACCGTTCAGAACACCAATAAAAACAGGAATTTCGCCATTTAAATCTGTTGCCACCTGTTTGGCCATGCGTCCGATTGCCCAATCCAGCTCTGCGGCAGAAATATAGGGAACAAATCGCTTGTCGTGTAGTTGAATCTCCATTTTTACATCAGGGAATAATTGACAAAGATAATTATTTTTAGGAATGAGTTGTGAATTATAAGTTATGATTTACACATTATCCCTTCTACATCTTTTCCTGCTCGTATCAAAACCTGATAAATTTGACATTCTCTTAATTTAGCTTACTTTAGCAAAACCAACCGCATTCATTTATAAGAATGAAAGAAATTTTATTCAGCCGATTAGAAAAAAGCAACGCCAGTACGGAATGTCGAAATGGGCTTCGGGACTTTATTTTTGACCATCCCGAGCAATTGAAAGATTTAATTGCATTTGGCACCGACCTGTACAACAAAAATCATCACAAAGCGGTTTGGATCATGGAAATGATTGCGGAAGTAAAAACCGAAATGCTTCTTCCGCACATCAACACCATCTGCGAAACCATTTCCGGATACAAACACGACTCTGCCATCAGGGGAATGTCACGGGTGGCTTATTTTCTTGGAACTTCAAAAAATATAACGCTTACAGAATTTCAGAAAGAAAAACTCATCGAAATATGCCTTGACTGGTTAATCCGGGATGAGCGGGTCGCCTGTAAAGCATACGCGATGAAAACACTGGTTCATTTCGGCAAAAAAGAGCCTTGGATCAACGAAGAATTAAGGGAAATCATCGATAGGGATTATGCGCAACAATCGGCTGGATATAAGGCTGTGGCGCGCGAGGTTTTGGGAAAAATCAAATAAAACAACGCAATTACGATTTCCAAACCCCAAATAATCAAATATCTGTTAGCCATTGTTAATTATCAACGGAGTGAGTATCTTTGCACACAAACAACAACACAATGGTACGAGCGAAGCAATTGCATGAGACCATTAAAAAACAATAACTACAACGAATGAATTATTTTTCTTCCGATTTCAAATTAGGAATCCTGGGCGGAGGGCATTTAGGTAAAATGATCCTTGCCGAAACCCGTAAATTCGATATTCAGACTTATATTTTAGATCCGAGTGACGAAGCGCCATGTCAGTTTGGTGCGACCAAGTTTTTCAAAGGCAGTTTGATGGACTATGACACCGTATACCAATTCGGTAAATCGGTTGATGTACTGACCATTGAAATCGAAAACGTAAATTTAGATGCGTTAGACACTTTGGAAGCCGAAGGCAAAAAGGTATTTCCATCGCCAAAAACCTTGCGAATGATTCAAAACAAAGGTCGTCAAAAGGATTTTTACGCAGAAAACAACATTCCTACATCTCCTCACCAACGCTTTTCAGATTTAAACGGCCTGAAAAATGCCGTGAAAAACGGACAATGGGAAATCCCGTTTGTATGGAAATGCGCTCAATTTGGTTATGATGGAAACGGAGTAAAAATTATTCGATCGGTTCAGGATTTAACCGAACTGCCTGAAGTGGAATGTATCGCAGAACAAATGGTGCCGTTTAAAAACGAATTGGCCGTAATCGTTTCCCGAAATGTCTCAGGCGAAATCAAAACCTACCCTGTGGTGGAAATGGAATTCCATCCCGAAGCCAATCAGGTGGAATATGTGATCTGTCCGGCACGTATCGATGAAAAAGTTTCCGAAAAAGCCCGAAATATAGCTTTAAAAGTTTCCGAAGCCTTTAATCATATTGGTCTTTTAGCAGTGGAAATGTTCCAAACGGAAGACGATCAAATTTTAGTAAACGAAGTAGCACCGAGACCGCACAATTCGGGCCATTACAGCATCGAAGCCAGTTATACTTCTCAATTCGAACAACATATCCGTTCTATTTTGGATTTACCTCTGGGCAACACCGACAGCAAAGTAGCCGGAATCATGGTAAATTTGGTAGGAGCTGAAGGTTTTTCAGGTCCCGTAGTTTATGAAAACATTGAAAAAATCATGGCGATTGACGGTGTTACTCCGCATATTTATGGAAAAAGGGAAACCCGTCCGTTTCGAAAAATGGGCCATGTAACCATTGTAAACGAGAACATGACCGAAGCGAGAAGAATTGCGGAAGAAGTTAAAAACAGTATTAGAGTGATTAGTATTTAGTCGCAGTTGACAGGCAAAAAAGTTGCCTGAGCAATCAGTGCGCAGTGATCAGTATTCCGATTACAGAAATCAAATAATCAAGTAACAAAACACATTATAATGAGTAAAGTAGCTATTATCATGGGCAGCATTTCCGACATGCCAGTTATGCAGGAAGCCATCGACATATTAAAAAGCTTTAACATCGAAACAGAAGTAGATATCGTTTCGGCACACAGAACACCTGAAAAACTTTTCGATTTCAGCAAAAACGCACATACACGCGGTATTTCTGTAATTATCGCAGGTGCAGGTGGTGCCGCGCATTTACCTGGAATGGTAGCTTCCATGAGTCCGCTTCCCGTAATTGGAGTTCCGGTAAAATCAAGCAATTCAATTGATGGTTGGGACAGTGTTTTATCCATTTTACAAATGCCTGGCGGCGTTCCGGTAGCAACGGTAGCTTTAAACGGCGCAAAAAATGCCGGAATTTTAGCAGCCCAAATCATCGGAAGCCACGATAAAATTGTATTGAATAAAATGATTGAATACAAAGAAGGATTAAAGCAAGCGGTATTAAAAGCTTCTGAAAACCTTACCAAATAAAAGTGAAAAAAGCCCCTGTGGCTGGGACTTTTTTCGGGGTCCACAGACTAATGGGTTAAAATTAGCCGGTGTTTATTGTACTTTTTGTTTGGAGCAAAAAGAGTTTTAATAATTTCGATATCAAAATATTACTCGACAAAAATACATTTTTTACCGATAAACTACAAATAAATAATGCAGATTTTAACAACAAAATTCTTAACCAAGCATAATACCGCACCTTTTTCACAAATTAAGTGTGAAGATTATGTTCCGGCCATCACAGAAGGCATTCAACTTACTCGTGCTGAAATAGATAGTATCGTAAGCAATCCCGAGGATCCGACTTTTGAAAATACGATAGAAGCTTTGGAATTTTCAGGTCAGACTCTGGATCGCATTACCAGTATTTTTTTCAATCTTAATTCGGCTGAAACCAGTCCCGAAATGCAGAAAATTGCACAGGAAGTTTCACCAATGCTTACCGAATTAAGTAACGACATTACTTTAAATACAGCATTATTTGAACGAATCAAATCCGTTTACCAGCAAAAAGAAAGCCTGAAGCTAAACACAGAACAGGCAATGCTTTTGGACAAAAAATACAAAAACTTTTCGCGAAACGGAGCGTTGTTAGCAGAAGACAAAAAAGCACGTTTGCGTGAAATCGATACCGAACTGGCCAAATTGAAACTGACTTTCGGCGAAAATGTATTGGCAGAAACCAATGCATACCAATTACACATCACTAATGAAGAGAATTTAATAGGCTTGCCGGAAGGTACTGTAGAATCTGCCCGTTCTTTGGCTAAAAACCAGGAAAAAGAAGGTTGGATTTTCACTTTGGACGTTCCAAGCTACTTACCGTTTGTCACCTATGCCGAAAACAGGGAGCTTCGTAAAGAACTTGCCATTGCCTACGGAAAAAAAGCATTTCAGAACAACGAATTCGACAATCGGCAAAATGTTTTAAAAATTGCTAATCTTCGTCACGAACGCGCTAATTTGCTAGGATATAAAACCCATGCCAATTTCGTATTGGAAGAGCGCATGGCGCAGAACCCCGAAAAAGTAAATTCCTTTTTAAATGATTTACTCGATAAAGCGAAACCGGCGGCGGAAAGAGAATTTAAACAACTGACCGATTTCGCAAAAAAACTGGACAGCATTGACCGATTGGAAAAATGGGACAGTTCTTATTACTCGGAAAAACTGAAACAGGAACTATTCAACCTTGACGATGAAAAACTGAAACCGTATTTCAAACTTCAGAACGTTCAGAACGGAGCTTTTACAATTGCCAACAAACTTTTCGGATTGACATTTACGGAAGTTTTCGACATCGACAAATACCATGAAGATGTCCATACTTTTGAGGTATCGGATGCTAACGGAAATTTGGTTGCCATCTTCTACTCTGATTTCTTCCCGAGAAAAGGAAAACGCAACGGCGCCTGGATGACCTCTTTCAAACCGCAATACATAAAAGACGAGGTAAACGAAAGACCTCATGTTTCCATTGTGTGTAATTTCACAAAACCTACAGATACCAAACCTTCGTTACTGACTTTTAACGAAGTAACAACTTTATTTCATGAGTTCGGACATGCCTTACACGGTATGTTAGCCGATACAACCTACCCTAGTTTATCGGGAACATCCGTATACTGGGACTTTGTGGAATTACCGAGTCAGGTTATGGAAAACTGGTGTTATGAACCGGAAGCGTTGGCTTTATTTGCTCATCACTACGAAACTGGTGAAATCATTCCGCAGGAATTTGTAAATAAAATAAAGGATAGTGCAAACTTTCTGGAAGGAATAGCAACTTTGCGTCAATTAAGTTTCGGATTGTTGGATATGGCATTCCACGGAAATGATCCAAGTGGCATTAAAGATGTCAAAACATTTGAAAAAGCAACCATGGAAAACACGGCTTTGTATCCTGATGTAGCCGAAAACTGTATGAGCGTTTCGTTTTCTCATATCTTTCAGGGAGGGTATTCATCCGGTTACTACAGCTATAAATGGGCGGAAGTTTTAGATGCCGATGCTTTCTCTTACTTTCAGGAAAAAGGGATCTTTAATAAAGAAGTTGCAGATAAATTCAAAGATAATATCCTTTCTAAAGGAGGTACAGACCATCCGATGACCTTATACAAAAAATTCAGAGGCCAGGAACCTAAACCGGAAGCATTGTTAAAACGAGCCGGACTGATTTAGAACAAAAAATAATTATTAAAACCGAAGCGCAAGTCTTCGGTTTTTTTATTTGCATAAGAAATGGAAAAATTACTTTTTCTTCAAACTTTCGAAACATAATTCTATGACAAAAAAAGAACCGCCTGAATAATCAGACGGTCCAAAAAAAAAAAAATATGATAAACTATAACCTTATTTTTTAATCACTTTTACTGTTTTAATCGCATCATCAGTAGCGACTTTTACGAAGTAAGTTCCCGCCGAAAATCCGGCCATTGGAATTGTTGCCGTCATACCATTCACTGATTTTGACACCACCGTCTGACCGGTAATAGTGTATATTTCAACATTAGCAATAGACTGCGGATTCTCAATTTGTAACAAATCGTTAACCGGATTAGGGTATACTTTCAGATTTGCCAAAGCGAAATCATTTACACCTAATGTTACAGTTGCGGTAACTGCTAAAGCACTACTTGTACATCCTCCAACCGTTTGTGTTGCATAATAAATATTCCCACTTA
>NZ_DATIDM010000161.1:0-73263 GCF_035456225.1 Flavobacterium sp.
ATTTTCTCATTGTCATTTTTTTTAATTGATTCTTGTGTATCTGCTTGTATATTGTCTGTTACCTGCAGCGAATGTTACTTCATAAATGATTTCGAAAGTATTTGCATCAATAAAGTAACCATCTGTACCATCATCAGTCAAGCCATATACTTCATTACCGTATGAGCCTTGAGCTAAATTCTGATGAGGAACAGTGATATCACCACAGATATCGATAAAGTTATAACCTTGATCAGGAACAGGTAATGAACCAGGTAAATAAGTAGCTGTAGTAGTTGTTTTGAAAGTGTTCACATCAACCATGTAAATAGGTTCCGGAGCCGGGAAGTTTCTAACAAAACCATCATTACGAGTACATCTTGTCATATAATTTTCTCCGTCCTGATCAGCTATCTGTGACTGACAACCAACAAAAACAATTCTCAATCTGTGATACTGGCTACCAACAACAGCACCGTCAGCTGAAACAAGGTTCAAAATCAATTCTGTTGGTGTATCAGGATTTAACTGTCCTGTGTTTACCAACAATGGGAAATTACCAAACGTAGCATTAGGCTGAATTGTAACAATACCAGACTGGTCAACAAAATCAAATTCAACTCCTTCAGTAGCTGTAGAAGCAGGATCGATTTCATAATGTACATTAATTGGAGTTGCCGAATTTTGTCCATTACCTGTTCCGATCATAGTTACCGGGAAAGTTCTTTCCACAGCACCCAAATCTTCGAAATAAGCAACAGACTCGAAAGAACTAGCAAAACCTACAACTTTGGGACCATTTGAAAAGTCCTGCTCAGTTCTGATATCATCATCAGTACAAGCAACTGTAGCAGCTGCTAAGATTAATAAAGACATTAACTTTTTCATAACTTATAATTTTTATGTTATTTATTGTGCGAACCAGAATGGTCCAGAAGTATAACAGTCTGTAACTGTTTGCGCAGGCACATTGGCTGTATTATTTGAAATTTCAGAAACCGGATACATCAATCTGCGCGGTTTGTGGTTTCCGTCAGGGGTTACCCCAGGAATTGGCATATCGATGTTTGCATCGATTAGAGGCATTCCGTTTTTACGAGCTCTTGTGTACTCGATAAAAATTTCAGCTCCGTTGATACCATTCAAAGCGATACTTTTCTGATAGAATATTGCCTCCAATTGTTGTTCAGGAGTAGCTCCAAGAGCGCCATATCCTTTACCCACAATAAGGTTAACTGAATCAATATAATTCTGAATATCCCCAACTGGAGCTCCTAATTGAAACATCGATGCTACGATTGCATTATCAAACAATGTTTGAGGATCTCCTACAGCTAAATAACCTTTGTGAACTGCTTCAGCTTGTAACAACAAACTTTCTGCCAATAACATCATGTAACCGTCTTGCTCAGAACTGATAACCAAACCTGTTCCTAAAGAAGAAATGTTATCTGGAGCAGTATCGTTATCAGCGCCTTGTTCAACACCAACCACTTCTCCACCGATTAGAGAAAATAATCTTCCTCTTCTAGGATCTACCGGGCTAACATTTAACTGATTTGCAATATATGCAGAAGCTCTTCTGAAACGGAAAGCAGTTCTTTCAGCTCTGGTTGGATCATTTACTTCTTTTAAGTCATACATTAAAGTATAAAAAGGATTTTGTCTGCTGTCACTTCCGTTAGAATAACCAGGGTTGATAGTAACGTCCTGATCAACAAAAGCAGCACCAGCTAATTCAGCGAACTCACCAGCAAGATATGTTTGAGTATCAGCATCTGTTAATTCTGATTGTCTCAACAAAATTCTAAGTTTCAATGTGTTGGCAAATTTTTTCCATGCTAACATATTTCCACCTAAAATAACGTCTTCAGCTCCAACCGCTTTAGTAGTAGAAGTCGGGTGATCAATCATATTAACAGCGTTCTCTAACTGAACTACTAAATCTCTATAGATTTCTTTATCATCATCATAAGCTGGTGATAAATTAGCTAAACCTAAATGCGCTTGGCTGTAAGGAACATCTCCGTATAAATCAACCATGTACTGCATGTAGAATGCTTTACAAATCATAGCGATTGCTTTATGATTCTCATAGTTCGCAGCAGGGTGGTTGATAATTCTCGAAAATTCACCAGTACCTCTGTAAACACCATCCCAGATATCATCATAGAAGTTGTTACTTAAAGTGATACCGAATTCTTCAGCATAACCTCCTGTAAAAGAGTTTACGTTAGCTCCCCAGTTATTCATGAATACGTTACCATATTCATTCATACGCTGTGTCAAAGTTCTGTAAGAATCTGATTGAGCCGCAGCAAGTGATAAGTTAGGGGTAACCAAGTTAGCATCAGGATTATCAGATGAATTATTCACATCTAGATAATCACTACATGAAAATAGCATGAAACCTGCTATTAACGGTAATATAAATTTAATTCTCTTCATTTCTTTTCAATTAAAAAGTTAGATTAACATTGAAACCGAAAGTTCTAGTAGTAGGATATTGTCCTGTAGCAGCTAAACCTTGATCGTTTCCAGATGATCTTGATTGCTCTGGATCATGGTAATTTCTGTTTTCTTTCGGTAAAACCATGAATGGGTTTCTTGCATTAACTCCAAAACGTAAAGAAGTTAAACCAGCTCTATCAATCATTTTTGAAGGTAAAGAGTAGCTTAATGATAACTCTCTAACTTTAAATGCAGTAGCATCTAACACCATATTTTCTTGAACAGCTCTATACTCGTTAGAGAAATAGTTCAAGTAAGAAGTGTATGTATTACCTCCGGTTACAACAGTTGTATTAGCCTCATAAACACCATCTCCATCAGTATCAACAGAAGAGTTAGGGAAAATGAATCCTGAACGACCATTCTCAGCAGATTCTACTAAATGACCTGACCAAGATAACCAGTCTTTGTTTCCAGCCCAGAATTGGTGACCAGTTCTGTAATCCATTACAGCAGCTAAACGAATTCCTTTGAATTCAACCGCAGTATTATAGTTGATGATATAATCAGGAGTAGCTTTACCTAATTTCACGTACTCAGTTGTACGAACTGGGTTACCTGAACTAGGATCGATAATTACTCTACCTTGATCATCTCTTTGGTATGCAATACCTTTAATTAATGGGAATTCTTCACCTTCTTCTGCAAAGATACCTACACCAGTTCCAGAGAAGTTAACCAACGCAACAGATTTAGCATCCGGTGCTGCTTTATCTACGACAGATTTAGAGTGAGAATAACCTACTCTATTCTCCCAGATAAGGTCTTTTGTTTTAACAGGAATGAAACCTAACTCTAATTCATAACCTTTAGTTGTCATTTCCCCTACGTTACCTTTAACATTAGTAAAACCTGTAGCACGAGAAACACTTCTGTTTGTAATCAAGTCAGTAGTATTAGTTTGGTAGTAAGCTCCATCAAAGGTTAATCTATCATCAAAGAAACCTAAAGTCAAACCTCCTTCTAAAGTCTCCATAAACTCAGGCTTAATTTTCAAATCAGCTGGAGCTCTGTCGTATGTGAATGAGTTCAAGCTTCCGAACGGATAACCTACCGCATATGGTGAAGCTGCGTCAGAAACATAAAGATCATTAACCTCATTAACAAGAATATTAGAAGAGTTACCTACTTTCACCCATGAACCGTACAATTTAGCATAATTCAACACTTTGTTGTTTTTCAAACCATCGAATGCTTTTGTAGGAATGAACGATACCCCAACTGAAGGATAGAAATAATTATCTGTTTCAGTTCCGTGTAAAGCCGAGTTCCAGTCATTTCTTCCAGTTAAGTTTAAGTTCAGGAATTCTCTGTAACTTAAATCGACGTTTCCAAAGAAACCGAATCTTCTTTGTCTGTTATATCCGTTTTCTCTTCTAACCTCACCTGTAACGTTTGAAATGTTATACAAACCAGGAATAGTTAAGTTATCACCACCTACACTAGTATACTGATTGTAAGTATCTTGTAAGTTGTTACCAAGGTTAGCTTTTAAATTAAGATCTTTAGTCAAATCATAATCAAAGTTAATCAAGAAGTCATGGTAGTATTTTCTTGAGTTTCTATTTTCTGAATCAAAAGAAGAAGTTACGTTGTGATCTCCACCACCAACTTGAATCAAGTCTACCCACGCATTAGTATGGCTTCTTGCATTCTGTTGCGTAACCTGGATACTTGGAGTAAATGTAAAGCTAATGTTTTTATTCAACTCGTAGTTCAATGTAGCGATACCACTGATATAGTCAAATCTGTTATCATTACGTACATTATCTCTTAACCAGTAAGGGTTGTTGTAGTAAGAAGTCCAGTGACCATCCTGACCTGAGTTCGCAAAACGCTCAACAGGAATATTGGTAGCCGTTTGTAATAAGTCCGTAAACAAATTAGGGGACGTTTGAGAAGTTTTAGAAGTAATATAGTTTACGTTCCCTTCAACTGTCCATTTTCCTAATCTCTTACCTCCTTTAAAAATGAAAGAGTTTCTGTTTAACTCATCACCATCAACAACGAATTCAGTATTCTGTCTGTTAGCAGAAAGTGCAACATATCCATTGTCAAGATCTCCACCACTGATTGCAAAACCTGTTTGAAGAATTGTTCCAGTTCCGAAGAATTTTTTAATATTGTCTTTGATTGGGCTATATGGCGACATGATATAAGAACCATCTGCTTGAGCCAAACCTACCGGTCTAACTACACCATCCATTTCAGCACCCCAACCACCATTTTCGTAAGAAACGTGTTCTCCATTCCAACCTTGTCCGTAACGCTCCTGTCTTTGAGGAATGAAATACACCTCTTCAAAGTCAATAGCCGAGTTAACAGCAACGCTCAACTTACCGCTTTTCGCTCCTCTTTTAGTAGTAACAACGATTACACCATTCACACCCATGTCTCCGTAAAGAGCAGCACCTTGAGCACCTTTCAAAATGTTAGTAGACTCAATCATCTCTGGAGCCATAGCCTGTAGGATACTAGCCGTAGAAACAACATTATCAATAACAACTAAAGCCTGGTTGTTACCAGAAATTGAACGGTTACCACGTAATACGATACGTGTTGTAGCATTTACACCATTATTTGTAGTGTTAATTTGCAAACCTGTTACTTTACCTGCTAATGACTGAACAACGTTCGGGTTAGCAGCCTGCGTTAATTCTTTTGCTTTTACCACTTGGTTAGAAGACGTGATCTGATCTTGTCTTTTCTTAATACCAACAGCGGTAACAACAACATTCTCCAATGTTGTAGACTCTGCAGCCATACCAACATCCATTTTGTTTGACGCTCCAACAGTTTGGCTTGAATCTTTCATTCCAATAAATGAAAACACCAAAACCTCACCTGTTTTTGCCTTGATGGTATAATTACCATCCATGTCAGTTTGTGTTCCACGTGTTGTTCCTTTAACAACAACGCTTACACCTGGTAACGGTAAACCACCCTCGGTTACTGTACCAGTAATAGTTTTCTCCTGTGCGAAGGAAAACTGCATTGAAAACGCCAGCAATAGCGCAAAAATCCATTTAAACTTCGATCTCATACTAAATTTATTTGAGTTAGTTATTTCGCAAACTTCTTAATAATTTCTTAAATAACCAAATATTACTACAGAATTATACTATTTAACCAGTGTTAAATAATTTACTAAATAAAAATGAAATAAACAACAAACTCTTCATTAAAAGACAAACATCTTAATAATCAGACTCTATTTTTATATTTTTGCAAAAAACCAAGAAGATGTTACTCAATAATTTTTCAGATTTTATTTTGGAAGCAGGAACTGACGAGGCAGGAAGAGGCTGCTTGGCGGGACCGGTTACCGCAGCTGCGGTTATTCTTCCGCAAGAATTTACATCGGAACTGCTTAACGATTCCAAACAACTTTCTGAAAAAGCAAGGGAAAAACTCAAACCCATCATTGAAAACGAAGCAATTGCTTTCCATGTTGTTCATCTCGAGCCAAAAATTATCGATAAAATCAACATCCTAAACGCTTCCATAAAAGCGATGCAGGAATGCATCATTAATTTAAACACAACTCCTGAATATATAATTGTTGACGGCAACCGTTTCAAACAAGTCAACGACATCCCCCACAGCTGTATTGTTAAAGGAGACAGTAAATATTTAAGTATTGCTGCCGCGTCAGTTTTAGCAAAGACTTACCGGGACGAATACATGGACAGAATCCACGAAGAATTTCCGATGTACAATTGGAAAAAAAATAAAGGCTACCCAACTGCAGAGCACAGGGAAGCCATCCTTAAATACGGTGTAACCAAATACCACCGAATATCATTTCGTTTATTGCCGGAACAACTGAAACTAGAATTTTAAAAAGTGAGAGACTCGAGACAAGAGACAAGAAACAAGAGACAAGAGACAAGAAAAAATTCTACCTATATATATAATCAAAAATCAGCCGTTGTTTTTTTTAGGTCACAACTAAATCATTTCCGCTTCAAACAGGATTGCAAAATGATTCACTATTTTTCGCTTCACCTCGTTTTCGTCAACCGACCTTCCAAGTTCCACATGCATTGAAGTTACCGCCTTACCTTTTATACCGCAAGGAATAATATTGTCGAAATAGCCCAGATCAGCATTTACATTCAGTGCAAAACCATGCATAGTCACCCAACGAGAAGCACGAACACCCATCGCACAAATTTTTCTGGCAAACGGTGTCCCAACTCCCAACCAAACTCCGGTTTCTCCTTCGCTTCTTTCCGACTGCAGACCATATTCAGCCAATGTCTGAATTATCGCCTCTTCCAACAAACGAAGGTATTTATGGATATCGGTAAAGAAATTCTCCAAATCCAAAATTGGATATCCTACAATTTGTCCGGGACCATGATAGGTAATATCACCACCTCTATTAATTTTATAAAAAGTCGCCCCCTTTTCTTCAAGTTGTTTTTCATTCAGAAGTAAATTCGAAAAATCTCCGCTTTTACCTAATGTATACACATGGGGATGCGCCACATATAAAAAATGATTCGGGGTTACCAGCTCAGACTCTTCTCTTTTGTTTTTTATTTTAATATCCAGAATTTCCTGAAACAAAGTTTCCTGAAAATCCCAAGTCTCCTTATAATCTTTAAAGCCTAAATCTTCAACCCGTACTTTCTTATTCTTAACCATAACTATTCTAATTCCACTTCAAAATCCAAATTCTTACTTTCCATGTATTCTTTCATCGGATAAGTGATCAATACCTTTTTCCCATCTTCACTGATTTTAGCATTGGGTATCGAAACTTTTTTTACCTTTTTTGGAAAGCCCACTTCCACAATATAATCTGACTCCTGATAAATCATTTCCATCGATTGCGCCATCTGACTTGACATTGCATCCGCCTCTTCCTTACCCATACCTTCCTTCTCAAGGCCTTTTGCATAATCCTTCTTGATTTCTTCTTTGGATTTTACCGTAACTTTTTTGCTAAACTTTTTTCCATCAAATCTATAATGCGTAACCCCATCGTTTTTTGGCGTCATACCTTGTACTTGTTTATTTCCAATCGAATTAACATCAGACATGGCATTGACCGGAGAAATCATTTCCTGAAACTCGGTTATGTTTTTAAAATCGGCATACATATCAAAAAAACAGGTTCCGTCTTTTTCATTCATCACCATGTGACAGGTAAACTTTTCCATCTTTTTTATCTTCTCCTGCTGTTCTTTCGACAATTTGGCAATACTGTCTTTTTTTGCTTCATAGACGGAAGCCATTGTAAAAGTCGTATCAATATCTTTGGACTTTCCTTTCGTAACCGAACCCATACCCCCCATTTCATTTCCAAGCACGGACATTACTTTGGACATATCAAATCGGTAATTTATTTTTCCAGAGTTATTTGCATTAAAATTGACACTTTCCATGACTACACAACTGGTAAGTGAAAACGCAAAAACCAAAAGCAGCAACAGCGTCCCTTTTTTCATTTTTCAAATTTCACCAAAAGTACAAAATAGTTTCCTAAATAACCCTGTCCCGATAGCTATCGGGAAACAAAAAAGCCCAAGTCATTCGCTTCTTAAAAGCAAACAGTCACGGTTACAGCCATAGTTGCAGCCGCAGTATTCAGGAAACAACACCTCTAAATCCGCTTCGCCATTAAAACTTTACAAATCAACCATTTAGTAACTTTGTAACTTTGCAACTTAAATAGTATCTTTGCACCCTTAAAATAAAGAAGAATTATGCAACTTTCAGAACAAGAAATCATCAGAAGAGAGAAATTGGGCAAGTTGAGAGAACTTGGCATCAATCCGTATCCAGCAAATTTGTTTCCCGTAAACCATACATCGAAGCAGATAAAGGACGCTTTTGAAGAGGGCAAGAAGGTTGTTGTAGCCGGACGTTTAATGAGTGTTCGCGACCAGGGGAAAGCCTCGTTTGCAGAACTTCAGGACAGCGAAGGCCGAATTCAGGCCTATTTTAACCGCGATGTGATTTGCGAAGGCGATGACAAAACGCTTTACAATACTGTCTTTAAAAAACTGACCGATTTAGGTGACTTTATCGGAATTGAAGGTGAATTATTCACCACACAAGTAGGAGCAAAATGTATCCGCGTTTCTAATTTCACCTTCTTAAGCAAAACACTGCGTCCGTTGCCTTTACCGAAAATGGACGAAGAAGGGAATGTATTCGACGCATTTACCGATCCGGAATTACGTTACCGCATGCGTTATGTGGATTTAGTGGTTAACCCACAGGTAAAAGAAGTATTCATGAAGCGAACAAAACTGTTCACAGCAATGCGTACATTCTTCAACGGAGCCGGTTATATGGAAGTGGAAACTCCAGTATTACAATCGATTCCAGGCGGAGCATCAGCAAGACCATTTATCACACACCATAATTCATTGGATATTCCATTGTATATGAGAATTGCCAACGAATTATACTTAAAGAGATTAATCGTGGGTGGTTTTGAAGGCGTGTATGAGTTTTCGAAAAACTTCCGTAACGAAGGAATGGACAGGACTCACAATCCGGAATTTACCGCGATGGAAATCTATGTAGCTTACAAAGACTACAACTGGATGATGGAATTCACCGAAAACCTTTTGGAATACTGTGCATTACATGTGAACGGAACAACTGAAGCTACTTTTGGCGAACACAAAGTAAGTTTCAAAGCGCCTTACGCGAGAGTTACCATGACTGATGCCATCAAACAATTTACAGGGTTTGACATTTCCGGAAAATCGGAAGCGGAATTATTTGATGCTGCCAAAGGAATGGGAATCGAAGTGGATGAAACCATGGGTAAAGGGAAACTGATTGATGAGATTTTCGGAGCTAAATGTGAAGGGAATTTTATTCAGCCGACTTTCATCACGGATTATCCGAAAGAAATGTCGCCATTATGTAAATCACACCGTGACAATCCGGAATTAACAGAGCGTTTCGAATTGATGGTATGCGGAAAAGAAATCGCAAATGCATATTCAGAATTAAACGACCCGATTGACCAAAGAGAACGTTTCGAAGCCCAATTGGCGTTATCTGAAAGAGGTGATGACGAGGCCGGGCAATTTATTGACGAAGATTTCTTAAGAGCCCTTGAGTACGGAATGCCACCTACATCAGGTTTAGGAATCGGGATGGACCGTTTGATCATGTTCCTGACCAACAACGCTTCAATACAGGAAGTATTGTTCTTCCCGCAAATGCGTCCGGAGAAAAAAGTAATCCAGATTGAGTTGGAAGCTGAAGAAAAACTGATTGTGGAATTGCTTCAAACGCACCAAAACACCATGGAATTGTCCGAACTAAGGATTAAAGCATCACTTAGCAGTAAGAAATGGGATAAAGCCATGAAAACGTTAGCACAACACGGATTAACTTCCGTAAGTGTAAATGGAGACAGCAAAATTGTTGTCTTAAAAGAATAACAGTATTTACAACATGAATATATAAGGAGCTCATTTTGAGCTCCTTTTTTATTTTCCGGTTAAACCTTTTACACTTTAAATTGTCCAACAACTGTAACACTAAAAAACTTAAGAGATGAAAAACGTATTTATTGCAGTTGTCCTGATGGTTTCATTGGCAACTTTTGCACAAGACAGAAAAATGCACCGGGAAGAATTCACAGCAGAACAAAAAGCAGAATTACAAGTTAAAAAAATGACACTGGAGCTAGATCTGAATGATAAGCAACAAAAAGACATGAAAAAGCTTTTAACCGAACAAAACAAAAAACGTGATGAAGCAAGAGCCAAACATAAGGAAATGAAAGAATCCGGCAAAAAGCCAACCAACGACGAACTATTTGCCATGAAAAGCAAAATGCTGGATGAAAAAATAGCTTTCAAATCGGAAATGAAAAAAATACTTTCTGAAAAACAGATGGAAAAATGGGAAGAATTAAAAGAAGACAGGTTGGAACAAATGCAGGAAAGAAAACAGGCGAGATATCACAAAAATCATTAAACAGATAATTATTTCACTTAAATTTTGGATTTCATACATTTTTATTTAGTTTTGGGAAATATAACTATTAACCTCAATAAAAATTATGAAAAAATTAATTACCCTTTTCGTTTTGTTTTTGGCTTTTTCAATAAATGCTTCTGCTCAAGACAAACCTGTTGGACCCGAAGTCAGAGCCAAGAAAGATCTTGAGCAATTGATGCAAGTCGTTCAGCCTGATAACAACATGCAAGTGGCTTTATTCAATTTGTTCATAAAAAAATACCAGGAATTAGACGCTCCTAACATGACACCGGCAAGAAGACTTGAAATCACCTCAATGATGGATGCTAAATTAAGAGCTTCTTTAACTAACGACCAAATAATTGCTTTAGAAAAAAGCAACGATCTTTATTCACATTTGATTGCAAAAGTTCCTGCCGAAACAACAACCGCTAAGAAGAAAAAATAATTCTTGAACAAAAACATAAAAAAACCACCATTAAAATGGTGGCTTTTTTTTATAATTCTTTTGCGACTTTATTTACCGCATTGATGGTAAAATCCAAATCTTCATAGGTTAGTGCATCAGTAATAAACCATGTTTCGTAGGCAGAAGGCGCTATATAAATTCCTTCACTTAACAATCCGTGGAAAAACTTTTTAAATGTTTCATTATCACCTTTCCCTGCTGTTTGAAAATCACAAACCGGATCTGCATCAAAGTGTACCGAAATCATTGAGCCGACACGATTTATCGTAAACACAATATTATTATCCGTTAAAACTTTAGCGATTCCTCTTTCCAAATAAGCCGTTTTTTCCTCTAAACGCTGAAACAATGCTGCATCAGAATTAATTTCCTGAAGCATTGCTAAACCGGCCGCCATTGCCAATGGATTTCCGGACAATGTCCCTGCCTGATAAACCGGTCCTACAGGTGCCAAATAATCCATAATTTCATTACGGGCCGCAAACGCACCTACAGGCAAACCGCCACCTATTACTTTTCCGAAGCAAACAATATCAGCCGCTATCCCAAACAGTTCCTGTGCTCCACCTTTAGCCAGGCGAAATCCAGTCATGACTTCATCAAAAATAAGCAACGTACCATTTTCACTGCAAAGCTGGCGTAAACCTTCTAAAAATCCGTTTTTCGGCGGAATACACCCCATATTACCGGCAACCGGTTCAATTATAATCGCCGCAATTTCATTTTTATTAGCTTCAAACAATTGCTTTACATTCTCAAGATCATTATAACGAGCCAAAAGCGTATCTTTAGCTGTTCCGGCTGTTACTCCTGGACTGTTAGGCGAACCAAAAGTTATGGCTCCGCTTCCAGCCTGTATCAAAAACGAATCGGAGTGACCGTGGTAGCATCCGGAAAACTTAACAATCTTATCTCTTTTAGTAAATCCACGAGCCAATCGAATAGCACTCATACAAGCTTCGGTACCAGAATTCACAAAACGTATTTTATCAATATTCGGAACCATCGAAACTGCAAGCGTTGCAATTTCAGTTTCCAAAGCGGTTGGCATCCCAAACGATGTTCCTTTTTTTGCTTTTTCAATAACGGCACTTACAACCGGCTCAAAAGCATGCCCTAAAAGCATTGGCCCCCATGAATTAATATAATCAATCAAGCGGTTTCCGTCTTCATCATACAAATAAGCGCCTTTGGCTTCTTTTACAAAAATCGGCGTCCCTCCTACAGCTTTAAAAGCCCTTACAGGAGAATTAACACCGCCAGGAATTACTCTTGCAGCTTCAACAAATAACTGACTGCTTCTCTGATATAACATTATGATTTTATTTTAAGTATTTGACCTATGGATAACGCATTATCCGAAAGCTTATTCATATTCATTAGCTCATCAACGGTAATATTAAATTTCTTCGAAATCGAATATAACGTATCTCCTTGCGAAACTCTATATGATTTATCATCCAATTTTATTTCCGGTGTTCTTGCAACCGGTGTATATCCTGAACCCAGAACTTCTTCATCGACTTTATACAGTTCGTAACGTTCAATCAAACCTATGAGCTTTTCAGGATATTTTACATCTGTAGCATAACCTGCAGCCCGCAATCCTTTTGCCCATTCCACATAATCACCTTTATCGAGTCTGAACAAATTAGCGTAACGGCTTCGGGTAGTCAGAAACAAAGAATGATCACGATAAGATTCAGCCGACTGATCGTATTTACGAAAACATTCCTGCGCTGCATCATCATCATGATGAACACTTTCACCAGTCCATCCTGTATGACATTTGATTCCGAAATGATTATTCGCTTTACGAGCCAAAACACCTGTTCCCGCACCGGATTCCAAAACACCCTGCGCTAATGTAATACTCGCAGGTATTCCATGTTTGCGCATGTTCTCTTTTGCTATTTCTTTATATTGTTCAATATACTCCCTTACCAATTCCGGTGTTACTGAAATTTTGGAAGTTGCTTCCAGTACTTCAGATTTGTTTTCACCTTGAGTTGATTTACTACCCTGATTAACATTAACTGCCGGCTTCTTAACCGTTGCAGTTCTTGTTTTATTAGTGCGAGTCGTTGTAGTAGTCCGAACTTTAGAACTCGAACCACAACTATAAAACGCTACAAAAAGAAATAAAATAAAAATTCGTCTCAATATCATATATAGTTTAATAATGGCAAATGTTTCTTTTCCAAAAGGAGATTCATTCCTTCACATCCCTGTAAACCACCGGTATGTACAGCCAGTATTCGGGAACCTTCAGGAAAATAGCCCTTCTTTATTAAATCAAAAATCCCAAACATCATTTTTCCTGTATATATGGGATCCAAGGGAATTCCATACAATCTATAGAATTCATTTAAAAAATGGATTAATTCTTCAGACACCTTTCCGTATCCTCCAAAATGATACTCTGTGATTAATCCCCAGTTATTATTATTTTTTGCAAATTTACAAATATCATCGAATAAAAACGTTCCTTTTAATGAAGGGAATCCGAATGCTTTTTGATTTTCCCCCAAAGAATTGATTATTCCTGACAACGTCCCTCCCGTACCTACTGCGCAACAAACATGAGTAAATTGGGAATCTTCATCTGTCAAAATCTCTTCACAACCTTTTATTGCAAGATCATTGGTTCCTCCTTCCGGCAAAAGGTAAAAATCCCCATATTTCAACTTTAGCTTTTCAATAAATTCTAGCGTTTCTTTTTGACGAAAAACTTCCCGGGAAACGAAGACAAACTCCATACCATTTTGACCTGCAAACGACAATGTGGGATTTTCGGCTATTTTATCTGCCAGTTCTTCACCCCGAATAACTCCTATCGTATTAAAGCCATACTTCTTACCGGCAGCTGCAACCGCTGCGATATGATTGGAAAATGCCCCACCAAAAGTCAGAAGCGTTTTACATCCTTTCGATTTAGCCTCAATAAGATTATACTTTAGCTTACGGAATTTATTGCCTGAAATTTCAGGATCAAGCAAATCTTCACGCTTTAAAAAAAGTAAAACTCCTTTTGTGTCTAAAATAGTAATCTGTTGATTGTACGATTGCATTGCTCAAAGATACTATATTATAAACAAAAAAAGTGCAACCTTTTGAGTTGCACTTTTACTTCTTTCATTTGTGAAAGTATTAATTTTTCACCAACACTTTTACACCCATTTCTCTGTTATCATTAGTATTTAACCTAACAATATACACGCCATCACTTAAACTCGATGTTGGGAATGAGTATTCAGTATTTGTTCCTAATTTATTGTTTGCCAAAACTTGTTTACCTGCAATATCATAAATCGCACAAGATTTCAAATCGATCATTTGAGGATTTGCAACAGTCAGACTTTTAACACCATTGTTTTGGTAAACTGTCAAACTTCCTGCCAATGAATTTTCCTCTGCCGATAATGTATCGTCTCTGAAAGTAATTTCAAATCTGTCTTTCACTAAACCGGCTGGCAATGTAATTTCAAAGAAGTTATTTTTAATATCATGATAAATACCAGTTACTTTATCATGCAAATAGATTTTATCAGATTCTGTAAAATTAATTAAATTCCCTACAGTGACTTTGAATGTAGTCTGACTTTCTGCTTTAAAAACAAATGGAATTCTTTTTTCGATACCGAACGGCATTGTAGAAATCACATATTGATTAGTTCCGTCAAGAGGAAAATAAGTATCGTTAGGCAAATTGTATTCCGGCATTTTCGCATCCATACCTAAATCGAAACCATCAGTTGCCTGACTGTTAAACGCTAAAGCAACTTCTCTTGTATACTGATTGTTCAAAACAGTATGAATTTTGATTTGAGGTAATTCTCTATTAGAATATTGAGTATAATCAACTCCTGCCACGTTTTGTATTTCCGGCCATCTTTCATATTCTCCATTTCTTTCAAACTGGGAATTATTAGCTGCTCCTTCTTTCACAAAAACACGATAAGAATTTTTCATCTGAACAGTACCCGCTCCGGTTCCTTCAATTTTAAAACCTTGTCCGATTGGCGTGAACATTCTTTTATAAGTACTGCCAGTAGAAACACCACTTGTATTTAAAGTTCCGTCACCATTGTACGTATTCCATGTTGCAGAAGTATAGCTTCCCGGTCCAAAATCACCATTATTAGCCACATACGTTCCATATCCACCTTGATAAGCTATTAAATAATGAGAATTAACAGCGTCATTGTGTTCCCAAAAATAAGCCTCACCTCTCATCACTGCTAAATTGGCAGGATCTCTTAAAAACAAATTAAGATTGATTGCGGAAGGATACGGATTACCTGTTAAAGTCCTCATGCCGGCAGCTACAGTTATACCGATGTTACCATCATTAGGCTTTCCACGGAAATCATAACGCTGATTGGCCCCCGGATTGTTAGCACTTGTACCATCTGTACCTTTCATGGTAAACCCTTGACCTGCATCAATAGTATTTGCACTACCAACATAAACCCAATTAGAATAGGCATTGGAGGTTATAAACTTATATATCCACTGATTGGAAATTGTTAACGGAGTTGCTGATCCGTTATATCCTGAAGTTATTACGGGGCTTACCGAATTAATCAAAGTCGAAACATCTTTTAATTGAGCAATCCCGAAAGGATTGTTAACCGATGTTGCCGAAAGTACGTTTCCAACAGGTGAACACCAATAGTTATAATCAAAACCATCCGCCGTTCCCTCCTGATATACAGAAAGTTCTCCGACTCCTTTATTAGCACCAGAGCCAGTAGTCCCTTGCAGTAATTGCCCTTCATTTCTCAAAAACACATTACTTGTTGCTGAATTTAACTCAACATCACCTCTAACAAACAACTGTTCATTGTTTACAAACACATAGCTGTTAGGACTAACATACATTTGAGCAAAAAGCTCTGACTGATTGAACATTGCCACTGCAAGCAACAATGATCCTTTGAGTAATTTTGATTTCATAGACTTTTAGGTATTTGGGTACTTAATTAAACTATACAATTCACAAATATAACTTATTCTGACAAAACTTTCAGAAAAAAAACTTTAAATCGATAAAATATCTAAAAAAACGATAAAAAACACATAAAATAGGAAAAAACCTACCAAAACAAACGTTGATTCAATTGCGTAAACCAATAATTTACACATATATGATGCAAAGAGTTAATTTATTCAGGATTAAAATAATAAAAACCTTACAATTATTAAATATTTAATCATTTAAATCTTACAATTGAAGTTTTAAAAATATTATAATTTATTTTTTTTGTTATTATTTTTAATTTTTGAAAGAAATAGCAAAAAAAAATAGCTCCTATACACAGCACTAAATAACAAGCTAATAGCCGTTTTACGTTATTCCTGAATATTAAAAAATAACTAAATGAAATTTTTAACAAAATTAACGCAACCCTAAACAATATTTAACATATATACTTTAACACTATATTTACAATTATGTTATGATAACCCAAATGTTATGAAGAAAAATTACTACCAATCAAATTTTCTATCGAAAATCCAAAACTTTAAAAAATTCTTTAATAATCCATTAATACAAGTTTTTATTCTTGTTTTAGTGTTTTTATTTTCCAGCCAGCAATCTTTTGCCCAATCCCCTTCAACATTTACAACTTCAGGGACCTGGGTTTGCCCGAATGGCGTAACCTCCATTACTGTAGAAGCGTATGGAGCCGGAGGCGGTAGCGGTAGAGGCAGCGAAACTACCAACAGAAATGGTTCCGGAGGAGGCGGAGGCGGAGGTTTTGCCAAAGCCACAATCAACGTAACACCGGGAGTAACTTATTCAATTAACATAGGTACTGGAGGCGCTGCTGGCACAACCGTCCAAGATGGACAAAACGGAACTTCCACCACAGCTGTTTTTGATGGAGTAACCATAACCGCTACAGGTGGTTTGGGAGGCAAAAGCTTTGCCAACGGATCCAACGGAGGGAATGGTGGTTCGGGAAGCGTTTCAGGAGGCGGCTCAGGCATAACGACAAATAATGGCGGTACCGGCGGAACAGGTAACACAACTGGATCTGGCGGAGGCGGCGGTTGCGCCGGCTCTACTGGCAATGGTGGTAATGGTAGCATTACAGCCGGAGGAGCAAGTGGCGGCGGAAACGCTGGAGCAGGCGGAGCAGGTACAACCTCAACTAGTGGTGGAGGTACAGCCGGGGCAAATTACGGCGGTGGATCAGGAGGTTCAACTAGAGTGTTCAATGGAATCGCAGGTGCAAACGGATACATGGTTATAACTTTTGTCTGTCCTACACTAACCGTAAATGCAGGCATAGATCAAACACTGGCCGCATGTTCCACCACAGCAACTTTGGCAGGAAGCGCAGTTCCGTCAAACACTACAGGTTTATGGTCTGTTGTTTCAGGGACAGCAACAGTTACTACACCAAACTCACCAACTTCTGGTATTACAGGATTAACACCAGGTACATCAGTAACTTTACGTTGGACTATAGATAATGGACGTTGCGGAACAACATCTGATGATGTGGTAATCACCTCTCCAACTGGACCAGGCTGTCTTTCTTATTGTACGCCCACAGGAAATTTAAACTGTGCAGCGAATGACTATATCTCAAATGTCACCTTCAACACACTGAACAATTCAACAACCTGTGGATCTGGCGGTTATACGATTTACCCAGCGACTGGTGCACAAACAACATCAGTTTTAAAAGGATCATCATATAATTTAAATCTATCGGTTGGCGCAGGAACAGGAACACATGGTGCTGGAGTCTGGATAGATTTCAACCAAAATGGCGTATTCACCGATGCTGGAGAATTCTTCCTGATCGGTAACGCAATAACACCAAGTACTACAACAACGATATCAATACCTATTCCGGCAGGAGCTGGCACGGGCAACACGAGAATGAGAATACGTTATGCATATATTGTAACCGTAACGTCAGCTATGAGCTGCGCAATGGCAGGAACTTATGGAGAAACGGAAGACTATACCATAACCTTGGTTACACCTGCCCCTTGTACAACTCCCACAACACAACCAACTACATTAAACTTAACACCTACCGGGTCTACCGTTTCAGGATCATTCACTGCTTCAAGCCCGGCGGCTGACAATTACCTTGTTTTAATCTCTACATCTGCTACAGCACCTTCACCAGGTCCTGTAAATGGAACTTCATACACAATTGGCGGTACAATAAGTGGCGCAACAGTAGCAGACATTGATAACAACACATCATTCACTGCCACCGGTTTAACGCCATTTACAACATACTATGTATATGTATATTCATACAACTCTGCCTGTACAGGAGGACCTTTATATTTAGGAACATCTCCTTTAACAGGAACCATAACAACATTGGGAGCGGATTACTGCACCCCTACTACTACAAGTGGAGGGAGCAGTCTTTATATTTCCCAAATTAATATTATTGGTACATTAAGCGACCCAGGCATAAACAACTCTACCTACAACACTGTTGCTCCAATTGGCTTCCAAGATTTTACCATCCTTCCGAACAAAGCGATACAAGCTCAAGGAGAAGGAGTAAACATTGTAGCCACCAGTGACGGAACTGTTCTGGTACGTGGAACATGGAAGGCATGGGTAGACTGGAACAAAGACGGCGATTTTACAGATGCCGGAGAATTAGTATATAATATTCAAGGATTTGCGGGTAAAAACGTAACTTTTGGTTTTGCCATACCTGCCGCAACTCCACCTGGTGATTACAGAATCCGAATTAGAGTAAACAACGGACGAACATCCTTTTCTGAAAACTTCGGTTTTGATTTCAACCCATGTGAAAATTTCGGTACAATATCTGGAACTACAACTTACTACGGAGAAGTTGAGGATTATTTATTTACAGTAATTCCAAACTGTACTTCAAAAATAACCAGCATAAATAATGGAACAACTTGCGGAGACGGAACAACTACACTAACAGCATCTGGTGTTGGGGCAACTCAATACAGATGGTATGACAGTGAATTTGGTGGTTCTCTTTTAGCCACAACTGCAACAGGAAGTTGGACAACTCCTTCTATTTCTACAACAACATCGTATTGGGTAACTTCATACAATGGAAGTTGTGAATCAGTATCCAGAACCGAGGTAAAAGCGATTGTTAAAAAAGTTTCTACTTTGAGTTTTACAACTTTGAATCCTGAAATTTGCGGAGAAAACTCTATCATTTCACTAACCGCAAGCGGTACTACCGAAGAAGCTCATCTGATAAATGAAAATTTTGAAGTAGGAACATTGGGTGTGTTTAGCACTCTAAACAACGACACAAATTCAGGAACTATCGATGCCAATACTAAATGGCAAAACAGAACGAGTGTATATATTCCGAACACCAACGTATTCTTCCCTGCAATTTCATCAGGTTTTGGCCCTAACAAATTTGCCTTAGCGGTTTCGGATTCAAAAGCTCCAAATTATCCATCGGCTACAGTTGTTAACTATTTAGCACTAACTAATTCAGTTAACACAACTGGTTTTTTAAATTTAACATTGAAATTAAAAGTCTATTATTCAAGATATTATGATGACGGTGTTAACCCTGCTAATGAACAATTTACCATAGAAGTTTCTACTAATGGTGGTGCTACATATCCAACTGTATTACAAACATTTACATCCGATACCGGTATAGGTTCACGTTTCGTAACCTTATCCTACTCCTTGCCTGCAGCGCTTTTAAATCAAACAAATTTAAAGATCCGAATCAGACACCAATCTGAAGCTTCTGGAAGCGGTTGGTTACCTGACGGAGTGGCAGTTGATGATGTTGAACTATATGGAGACCGTGCAATAGTACCAAATTTCACTTGGACAAGTGCCTTACCTGTCGATGCATACACAAATGCTGCATGTACGATTCCATATGTTTCAGGAACACCTGCTTCAACGGTTTACATCAAACCAACTTTAGCACAATTGGAAGCAGTCAGCTATTCATTTACTGCTAATGCAAACTTGGCCAACGGATGTACCACAAGTGCGGTAATCAACGTAACCAACCAATCTAAAGTATGGAAAGGAACTATTTCAACTGATTGGAATGACCCTAACAACTGGTCTCCAGTAGGTGTTCCAACATCGGACAATTGCGTTATCATTCCTACTAATGCCATTATTTCAGGAAGTGGTTATAATGCGTACGGTAAAAACCTTACCATTAAAAACACAGGAAATCTTGAATTACAATCGGCCAACAACTTAACAATTACCGATTGGGTAAATAATGAAGGAGGTATCTTTAACATAAAAAACAGTGGTAGTTTGCTACAAATAAACAATGTTGCCAACTCTGGAAACATGAACATGGAAAGATTCACACAGCCAATGTATCTTTTAGATTACACATACTGGAATTCACCTGTTACAGCTGCCTCAAATTTCACTTTGGGCAATCTGACAACTGAGACAGGTTACATTTTCAACTACACCACAACCCAGGGAGGCGGAAACGGAATTTGGACCAACCAGAGTGCTTCAACTGTAATGAGCCCAACCAGAGGATACATCGCAAGAGCCCCTATTTCGTTCCCAACTAGCGGTCCGAAACAAATTCAAACAGTGAATTTCATAGGAACTCCAAATAACGGAGATATTAGCGTACCGATTTCCAAAGGAACTAATGCAAACCTCGGAAGCACAATTCCAAGTGGCGGTTCAACTGTCGTAACAGATGCCGATGACGAATGGAATTTAATCGGAAACCCATATCCTTCGGCAATTGACATTGTATCTTTCTTAACCAATCCGGTAAATACGCCTGTAGTTGACGGAACAGTTTACCTTTGGACGCACAACACACCTCCTACTGCGGCGGCTCCAGATCCGTTCTATGGCAACTATGTCTTGAATTATACCGTAAATGATTATGCGACTGTCAATTCTTTAGGCTCAACCAATACTGCTCCTAGTGGAGGATTAGCTCCAATAAGATATATTGCTGCAGGACAATCATTCTTTATCAGACCAGCTCTTGCAAGTGCAAACGGAAGTACAGCTAACGCTACTTTTAAAAACAATATGCGTGTTACCAACAATAATAATAATTTCTTCAGAACAACTCCTTCGGAGCAATCGACAACACCTAACGGATCGATTTCACAAAGATTTTGGTTAAACCTGTCAAATAACAATGGAGGATTCAGCCAAATATTAGTTGGTTATGCTGAAGGCGCAACACTTGGTTGGGACAGTGGTTTGGACGGTGAATCATTAGCCGGAAATTCCGTTAAGTTCTACTCATTAGCGGAAGACAAAAAATTAACGATTCAGGGACGTCCTTATCCGTTTGTTCAGGAAGATGTCGTGCCATTAGGTTTCAAAGCAACAGTTCAAGATAATTACACAATTGGTATTGACCACCTTGATCAGGAATTCAACAACCAAGACATCTATCTTGAAGACTTAACTTTAAATATAATTCACAATTTAAAGAACAGTCCATACAGTTTCACCTCTAATCAGGGAACTTTTGACAACCGATTTGTATTGCGATACACCGAAAACACATTGAGCAATGATGAAGTAAGTCTAATTGAAAATTCGCTATATGTGTACAACAATGGCAGAATCAATATCAAATCGACATTGGAAACAATTAAAGAAGTTACCGTTTTTGATGTGTTAGGCAGAACGTTGGGCAATTACAAAAAAGTAGACAGCAACGATTTTGAAATTAAAAACCTAACCCCTTCAACCAAAACATTAATTGTAAAAGTTGAATTGGCAAATGGTTCCATAGTTAGCAAGAAAATAGTTTTCTAAGGATCCTCCGAAAACAAAAAAAGGCTGTCTCAAAAAGACAGCCTTTTTTAATTAGCAACGATAGAATTTTTACACAAACATCTTATTTTTTTGAATTTATTTTGAAAGAGAAAACTTTGAAACGATAGCTAATTTAACTGCAAAAAACACATTCTTCACCAACCCAAGAGTCTTTTCTCAACAAATTCAACAGAATGTAACCAACCTTCAACCGACTCTGTTTCATCTTCAAAACATCAATCTCATTCAAATCCTATCTCTTTTTTGATGTGCAATCACTGACAATGCATCCAACAAGTATGTTTTCGAAACTTCACTTTTGCATTTAGTAAATAATAAATTTTGTCGCTATTGACCAATCAAGGATATTGCGTGGAAATATATCTTTTTTCAATCTTCTTCAAAATAATCACGCTTTGAACAAAAGGATATTTTTAAGGTTTTTAGGAGTCTATTATTGTCCAGGGAATAATGCCCTTTCTTAAGCAGCTTCTTTAGTAACGTTTTACTACGATTTCACAAAATCTTATATAAAAAGAAAATTTTGGGTCTGTTAAATTTAAATGGAGCGCATAATAAAGAACAAACTGTCCGTTGGCGCAGGTTTAAAAACCGAGAAATATTTTCAATCATCATTCAATCATACCATAATCTTTCCTCCGCAAAACTATCCTCGAATCATTTTTTTAAGCCTTTTCTATCATTCTTAAAAAAAAACAAATTATTCAATATTTTAACAAAATATCATAAATATAACATTTTTAAACAATTTAGTTAATTTAACAATTAGAGGCTGTTTTTGTAATTTTTTTTCGTCATTTTTACAATAAGTTAACATTTAATCGGACATTTTTATCGTTTTATCTATAATTATGTTATTTTATAAGGTTAACAATATTCATTCTTCCCTAACCAACAATGAAAAAAACATAAAAATTGTGAAACAAAATTACTCTACTAACCGATTATTCAAACAGACGAACTGTTCTGTATTTGAAAACTCCGCTTGTTGCGAATCTTCTCATTCAAAAAACAAACTGGAGAAATCTATAGTTTTTTCCACTATTTTTTTATTGTTAAGTTTTTTTAGCTTTTCAAAGGAAACTAATTATGCCGCAACTACGCTTTCATCAATCAACATCGTATCTAAAGGCAAAACCATTTCAGATGGTGACAAAACATTTCCTACTAATGGACACAAAGCATCATCTGTTAGAAACAGGACTGACAAAAAACCTAACAATGATCGTATTACACCCCCGACACCTCCAAATGATGACTGTTCAGGAGCAATTGCTTTAACTGTCAACGCCAGCTGTTCCTACACTACCTATACGAACGCAAGCGCTACTGCCAGCTCTGGAGTACCCGCACCGGGCTGTGCCTCTTATTCAGGTGGCGACGTATGGTTCAAATTCGTAGTGCCCGCAGGAGGCACAGTGACTGTAGACACACAAACAGGAGTAATGACAGACAGCGGTATGGCATGGTATACAGGCTCTTGTGGCTCATTAACCCTTTTGGAATGCGATGATGATGATAGCGCAAACGGAAACATGTCATCGATAACCCGAACCGGCTTAACTCCGGGAGCAACCATATGGGTCAGAGTGTGGGAATATGGTAACGACAACAACGGAACTTTCGGAATCTGTGCCACCACTCCACCAGCTGCTCCAACGAATGATAATTGTTCAGGAGCTATTGCTTTAACTGTTAATACGAGTTGTTCCTATACTACCTATACAAACGCAGGTGCTACAGCCAGTTCTGGAGCCCCTGCTCCAAGTTGCGCAAGTTATTCAGGAGGTGACGTATGGTTTTCAGCGGTAGTACCTGCTTCTGGAGAAGTAACAATAGATACACAAACAGGTGTAATTTTAGATAGCGGAATTGCAATTTACACAGGCGCTTGCGGAACTTTGACTCAAATCGCTTGTGATGACGACAGTAGTGTTAATGGTGCTATGTCCAGCGCAACAGTTACAGGATTAACCCCAGGAACTACTATTTACATTCGCGTATGGGAATATAGTAATGACAATAATGGAACTTTCGGTATTTGTGCTTCAACACGTACATTATGTACAACTCCAACAGCACAACCTACATCTTTGGTTTTAACACAACCCTCCAACGGAACAATAAACGGTTCATTTACTGCTGCATCTCCAGCACCATCTAACTATTTAGTTGTTTACAATACTACAGGAACACCGCCTACAGTTGCAAACGGAACAACATACGCTGTTGGTGGAGCAATTACAGGAGGAACAGTTGCAGACATCGATGCAAACACCACTTTCTCCGTTACCGGATTAAGCGGGAACATCACTTACTATTTCTTCATATATTCTTACAACAACAATAGTTGTGCAGGAGGCCCATTATACTTAACAACATCGCCGTTAACAGGAAATGCAACAACCCCGGTTTTTTATTGCGCTTCTACCTCAACAAGTTCAACATACTATATAACCAACTTCTCCACAACATTGGGATCTACCAATATAACCAATAACGGATCTGGTTATTCTGCAACAGGCTATGGGAATTTCACAGCACAAACGGTTACACAACAACAGTTTGCAAGTGTAAACTTCTCTATCGCGACTTTTAATGGAACAAATACTTACGGAATCAATATTTGGGTAGACTGGAATGACGATTTAGATTTTAATGATGCCGGAGAAAAAGTATATGCATCAGGCGCTTATGTAACTTCCGCCACCGGAACAATTACAGTTCCCGGTACAGCGCCTATAGGAAATCACAGAATGAGAGTAGTTGCCAATTACTTATCTACTGATCCAACCTCTTGTGGTGTAATTTCAAGCGGTGAAACCGAAGACTATACTTTCAGAGTAATAGCCAGTACCGCATGTACAACCCCAACATCTCAACCAAGTGCCTTGATACTAACACAACCTGCAAGCGGTTCAATCAACGGTTCATTTACTGCTGCAAGTCCTGCTCCAACAAACTATTTAGTAATTTACAATACAACTGGAGTAGCGCCTTCACCGGTAAACGGAACAACATATACTATTGGAGGAACAATAGGCGCAGGCAATATAGTTGCTGATACAGACAACAATACGACCTTCTCATTGACAGGATTAACCGGAGGTGTGACTTATTATTTCTTTATTTTCTCAAATAACGCCGTTTGTACTGGCGGGCCATTGTACCTTACAACATCACCAGCGACTGGCAATGCCGTAGTACCGTTTTATTACTGTATTGCAAACAACAGCTACAGCACATCCTATTACATTAGCGGTATTACAACCACTGGAGGTGTTGCCAATATCTCAAACACTGGTACCAATTTTAGTCCTGGTGGTTATATCGACTATACAGCAACGCAATATGTATCACAAAATGCTGGATTAAGTTTCAGTATTACAGCAACTCATCCATCCAGCACTTATGGATACACAGTATGGGTTGACTGGAATAACGACGGTGATTTTTCAGATAGTGGAGAAAGCGTTCTAACGACCGGATACTTAAATTCACCTGCCTCGATAGGATCCGTTACCATTCCTGCCGGCACTCCGGTAGGTAATTACAGAATGAGAATCCGAAATGCCTATTTAAACAACCCTCCTCCTGCATGTGGCAGTCACGATTATGGCGAAACAGAAGACTACAGAATAAGTTGTTTAGGCCCACTTCCTTGTTCAGGTAACCCTTCCGCTATAACGGTAACTGTAACTTCATTAACTACCGCAACAGTGAACTGGACAGCAGCAGTCCCAGCACCTGCAAATGGTTATCAATATTATTATTCAACAAGCAATACTGCACCAACAAGTGGCACAACTCCTTCAGGAACTACTATAGCTGGCGTAACAACAGCAAACCTTACAGGATTAACATCAGGAGCAACCTACTACATTTGGGTGCGTTCAAATTGTGGTGGCGCATTAGGTCAGGGTGCTTGGGTAGGACCAATAACTTTCTATGTTCCTAACTGTGCCATCGGAAATGGCTTAGGCACATCCTCTTTAGGATGTCCATCCGTTGTATCAGGCGGTTTAGGATTAAGCGGTGCAGATCCGGCAACAGTTACCTGTACATCAGCTTCAAACTGTGTGGATTTGGAAGCAACCTATTTACAATTAGGACAAACAACAAGTTATACGGCGCAAAGCATAGCTTATGCTCCTCCATATCAGTATGGATGTTTGGCTAACCCGGTAAGTGTTAATACAGATGACATTTGGTCGCCTGTTATCAACCTTCCTTTCAACTTTTGCTTCTACGGATCAAACTACAACCAGTGTTTAATCGGTTCTAACGGGGTACTGTCGTTCGACCTGACCGGCAACACGTCAGGAGGATTTTCGAACTGGAGTTTTGCCAACGGTCTTCCTAACACATCACTGTTCAAAAACACTATTTTCGGTGTCTACCAAGACATTGATCCAAGCAAAGGAGGAGAAGTTGGCTGGGAATTGATTACTTTAAATTCAGGATGCAGGGCTTTAGTAGCTTCTTGGAAAGATATCCCTATGTTTTCAGCAGCTTGTAATTCCATGTTATATACCGGAATGATGGTACTTTACGAAAACACCAACGTCATAGAAGTATACGTTCAGAGAAAAGACACCTGTTCTACCTGGAATGACGGAAATGCGATAATAGGGCTTCAAGATGCCTCAGGCACAATAGCAACTGCAGCACCAGGAAGAAATGGACTGGACACCGATTGGTCTACAACCAACGAAGCCTGGAGATTTGTTCCGTCGGGAACATCTATCACTACAATAAAGTGGTATGAAGGTTCAGGAACAAGTGGACCTGTAGTGGGAACCACAAACACTATTAATGTTTGTCCGACAGCAACAACTACCTATACTGCTGAAGTAACTTACACTTTGTGCAATGGTAGCACACTAAAAGAAACAGAAACAACTACAGTAACTATTTCCGGTAATAAAGTTTGGAATGGTTCTATTGACTCGGATTGGGCAAAGGCCAACAACTGGACACCATCAGGCGTACCAACTGCAACTGATTGTATTGTTATCCCTAACGTAACAAACGACCCTATAATAAGCGGTTCAGGATACGTTGGTTTAGGATACAGTTTAATAATCAACAATGGTGGTCTTTTAACGGTAAATCCTAACAACAACCTTTCCATTGTAAACGCAATAAACATTAGCGCGGGTGGCGACTTAATTTTAGAAGACGATGCAAGTTTAGTACAAACTAACAATGTTACAAACACCGGAACTGCTCATATTAAGAGAACATCTTCACCGATGTATAATCTGGATTACTCGTATTGGAACTCACCTGTAACCGTTGCATCCAATTTCCCTGTCGGAAATTTAACTTCAGGAACGAATTACATTTACCGCTATACACCAACGGTTGCCAATGGAAACGGAACCTGGACACAAGTTGCAACAACAACAGCCATGGATCCAACTTACGGTATTATTGCACGAGCTCCAAGCACATTCCCTTCATCAGGAACAAAACAAACTTATACTGTTAATTTTACAGGTACTCCGAACAACGGTAACATTCTGATGCCAATTAAAAAAGGAACCAATTTCAATATGGGAAGTACTGTTCCAGGGAATACAACAGTTATTTTAGATGCCGATGACGAATGGAATCTTATCGGTAACCCATATCCATCAGCTATTGACGTTGTCTCTTTCTTAAACTTGGCAGCAAACACACCTATTATCGATGGTACTGTTTATTTATGGACCCACAACACGTTACCAAGTACTTCGGAAGTAGATCCTTTTTACGGAAATTACGCAGCTAATTATACGGTTAGTGACTATGCTACAGTGAATTATATGGGTTCAACAGCTACAGCGACTACCGGAGGAACTGCCCCTACTCGTTATATTGCATCGGGACAATCCTTCTTTGTCAGTGCTGATGATGCTATGGCGAATGGCACGACCCAAAATGTAACGTTCAACAATAGCATGCGTGTAACCAACAACAACAATAATTTCTATCGTTCGGAGAATCCAAATAACAATTTTGACACCAACGGATTCAACAAACAGCGACTTTGGTTAAACTTATCGAACAACAACGGCGGTTTCAGTCAGATTCTTGTCGGTTATGCAGAAGGTGCCAGTTTATCATGGGACAGAGGTTTTGACGGTGAAGCATTGGCCGGAAATGCAGTTAAATTCTACTCTTTAGGAGCCAACAAACAACTAACCATTCAGGGACGTCCATGGCCATTTACCGATACTGATATAGTACCACTAGGATTTAAGGCTACTGCTCAAGGTAATTACTCCATTGGTATTGACCATTTGGATGATGAATTCGAAAATCAGACCATTTATCTTGAAGACAGGGAGTTAAACATAATCCATGACTTAAAACTTGCCCGATACGACTTTACATCAGCAGCAGGAACCTTCGACAATCGATTCGTACTTCGCTATACTGAAAACAATTTAGGCACACAAGACAATTCGGTTCTTGAAAATTCAGTCGTAATTTATACGGATGAAAAACTTAAAGTTAATTCTACGATAGAATCAATTAAAGAAGTTGTCATTTACGACATATTGGGACGCCTGCTGGTAAACCAAAAACAGGTTAATTCAAATCAATTTACAGCAGCAACCTTATCTCCTACAAATTCAACTTTAGTTGTTAAGGTTATACTTGAGAATAATACAACGGTTACCAAAAAGGTAAACTATTAGAATTGTCCCCCAACAATAGAAAAGGCCCTGTTTATCAGGGCTTTTTTTATACTGAAAAGTTTTTGTATTTTTTTAACAATTGACATTGCATATGTTATAAAAACATTTATTTTTGTACCGCCACTAAAATAACCCAAAAACTTGTTAAAAAAATGAAGAATCTAAAAAAACTATTGTTAATTCTAACACTATCTGCGGTACCAAGTACAATCTCTGCCCAAGTAGGCGTTGGAACAACTACACCAAATGGAGCATTAGATGTAACATCAACTACTGATGGACTCTTAATTCCAAGAATCTCGTTATCAGCAACAAATATCGCAACAGTTACCACCCCAACAACCTCTGAATTAGTATACAACACAAATACTTCCGCAGCAGGGCCAAATCAGGTAACTCCTGGTTTTTATTATTGGAACGGCGCTAGTTCGCTTTGGATCAGACTTGCCTCAGGAAACAATTCTAACTGGACAACAACAGGTAATTCAGCAACAGTTGCCGGAACAAACTTTATCGGAACTACAGACGCAGTTGATTTCGTCGGGAAAACAAACGGAACAGAGCGTTTCAGAGTTTTAAGCACCGGAAATACCGGTTTTGGCACTACAACTCCTGCAAGTAGTTTATCCGTAGCGAGCAATGCCACCATAGGAGCAACATACGCCCCATCAAATGCAGCTCCGACAAATGGATTGCGAATTGAAGGACAGGCAGTAATCGGAAAAGCATCGGGCGAAGATGCAAGAGATAAATTCTCTGTCCACACATCCGCTTCTTCGTACAGCAACATTACCGGCTATCCAAGTGCTACCGGAAAAAGAGCCATCGCAGGATATTCTGATGCTGGAGGAATGGGAGTTTTAGGCTATTCTAACAGCTCTGGTTACGGAGTTGTCGGACTTACTCAAGCGGGGTCGATATCACCCTTTGTACAAACCGGAGAAGGAATTTTAGGACAAGCTGATGGTTCTGCTCTCGGCATTCCCATTGGAAACCATGGAATCATTGATGAAAGTACTGCAGGAAACTGGAAGGCCACAGGTATATTAGGAGAAAACAACAACATCGTTACCGGAGGTGGACTTCAAGGAGGGTCTTATAACGGAATAGGTACAGGTGTTGTAAGTGGTGTTTATGGAAATATTGGTTCCAGAGTCGCATCGGCAAGTACAAATGCCTATATGTTTGGAGTTGTTGGAGACATACTTACAGTAGGCGGAACAATACCGGATGGAACTGGCGGAGTTCTAGGGTTTGGTGGTTCAGGAAATATAGGAATGTTAGGTTACCGCGGATTGTCAGGAATCCTCTATAGTGTTTACGGCGGGGGCACAATTGGAAGCGTCGCAGCAGGAAACACCGGAAACAAAGGAACTTTCAACGAACCGAACAATCACGTAGGTTTGGGAATCAATGGTGGTTTTATGGGCGGGTTCGTAAAAGGAAACCAATACGGTATGATGTCAAAAGGGGAAGAATTCGGGATGTATGTACAGGGAAATACGATTGTAAACCAACCTATCGTCCAGCTAACCGAAAGCAACAATACCGAAAGAACAGCAACATATTTTCCATCGTCAACTGAAGTGGATGTAACTACAAGAGGTATTGGAAAATTAAATAATGGTGAAGCCTTCATTTCTTTTAAAGAAGCTTTCAAAAACATTGTTTCGGACAAAGAACCAATTAACATCACAATTACACCTACTGGAGAAACCAACGGCGTATTTATCAGTAATGTTACCAAAGAAGGATTCTACGTAAAGGAAAACATGAAAGGCACTAGCAATGCAAATTTCAATTGGGTTGCTATAGGAACAAAAAAAGGTTTCGAAAATGGTGTGGAAATTTCAAAAACTATTTTAGCGAATGATTTCGATAAAAATATGGATGGCGTAATGAATAATGACGGATCTGGAAAAGAAGGCACGCCAGTTTATTTTGATGGTCAAAACGTGAAATTCGAAAGAATCCCTGAAGGATATATCAAAAATCAAAAAAAAGAAGCTCCTAAGAAAAAATAAATCAAATATATTTCATTAATTTCCAGAAAGACCCTGCCATAAATTGCAGGGTCTTTTTATTTCAAAAATCAAAAAAACAACGATTATCGATAACAAATTACCGTTTAACTATTTTTTAAGCGGAAAAGAAAGAGTCCGCAAAAAATGGCATAAATTTACTTTTCCAAAAACCCAAAAAAGCGTTTGTATCTCAAAAGTTTTTCACTAATTAAAAAAACAGAAGATATGAAACGAATAATATTCTTTTTCGCAACAGTATTAATACTGTTCCAGATTCATATTGCATCAGCGCAGGTTGGAATAGGAACAACCACACCATCCGGAGCGCTGGACGTTACTTCCAATAGTGACGGTTTATTAATCCCTCGTGTTACTCTTACCGCCAATAATGTAGCAGCACCGGTAACAACGCCTACAGTTTCAGAATTAGTGTACAATACCGCCACAGTAGGAGGAGCAAACGGAGTAAATCCCGGTTATTACTATTGGGACGGCAGTTCATGGATAGCCATACTTACGGAAAAAAACGGGGGTTGGTCCTTAACAGGAAATACAGGAACAACGGCGGGCACCAACTTTATCGGAACGACTGATGCCCAGGACTTGAGAGTAAAAACAGGAAACACAGATCGCTTAAATATCTCCGGTACCAATGGAAACGTAGGTATTAATACAAACAATTCCACTGCGAAACTGGAAATTGACGCTTCAACAGGCACCACACCACCTTTGGAAATAGTCCCGCGAACGACCGCTCCAACAGGGACTGCAGGTGGTCAAATAGCCGTCATCGACAATTCTCTTTATATCTATGATGTAACCAGAACCAAATGGTTGAGTTCGGAAACTATAACTTTTGCATGGGGACACGACGGAAATCTAAAGGGTGCATATTTAGATTGTGCTAGTGTACAAAATCAAGCTAATACCGGATTCAAGATGCCATATGCCGGAACAATCATTGCAATAACGGCGCTTCAGAGTGGCGGTGATGCAAGTAAAGGGTTTGTTGTAAGGAAAAATTCAGCATCAACTGACCTATTTTCATTCAATTTAACCGCCCTCTCTTATAATAACAACACTCTTAATATTGATTTTGATGCCAATGATTTTTTAAAAGTATTCACTGTTGCCGCTGGCGGTGAATCTACCAACCCTGTAGTTACCTTATTCATAAAATGGCGTAAATAATCAGACATATTTCAAAAAACTCCAAAAAGACCTTTGTTTCAAATAATAAAGGTCTTTTTCATTAACATAAGCTTCCTTTTCGAAACTTATATTCCGATAGGCCAAATGTCGGTTTTTAAATTGTACCAACCGAAACAGAAATTCAATGCCATACCAAAGAAAAAAAGGAATAATCAGCAACTCCAACTGCTGCCGGATATGAATCATTTCATGGTTAATAATCACCTTATCCTCCCTGTCTTCTTTATGTGTCAGGAGAATAAAAGGAAAAAGGGTGATTCCACGGAAACCTCTTGGCGTTAATTTTTTGATTACAAGTATTATCATTAACGGTAAAGTTCCTAAATTTGCCCTTATGAATAACCAAATTGACCCAAATAATTTAAAAGAGGGGGAAGATTTTTATTACACACCGGAAGGCTACAAATGTTTCACGGAAAAATACCACCTGAAACGCGGGTACTGCTGCAAAAGCGGATGCCGCCACTGCCCTTACGGGTTCGATAAAAAAACAGGGGAAATCAATAAGAAAAACAAATAGTTGGGCGTTCCCCTACGGGTCGGGCTATACGCAAGTACATGGTACTTTGCTGCTATCCCTAACGCGTCACGACAACAAACAAGACAACGATATAAAATGGACATCCATTTACAAAATTACCGAATCAAAATTTACAAGTCCTACCATCGGTCGGACATTCGCTATCCCTAGTCCTTATTGAGAAAAGATTAAAGAAGAAAGAGAAAAGACTAACTCATTAATAGCGACATAAACGAATAACAAAACACCATGACTTTTCAGGAACAAATAACACAAGGAATTCCATCGGTTTTACCACAACCAAAACCATACGACACGAGGCGAAACGCCGAACCGGCAGAGCAAACCAATATCAATCACGCGCCAAAGCGTAAAGAAATATTATCGGAAGAAGAAAAGAAATTAGCGCTTCGCAACGCGCTTCGTTACTTCGAACCAAAACATCACGCCGAACTAATCCCGGAATTCAAGGAAGAATTAGAAAAATACGGCCGGATTTACATGTACCGACTACGTCCGGATTACAGAATGTATGCCCGTCCGATTTCAGAATATCCCGGAAAAAGCGAACAGGCAAAAGCAATCATGTTAATGATCCAGAATAACCTGGATTATGCCGTAGCACAACACCCGCACGAACTGATTACCTATGGTGGAAACGGAGCGGTTTTCAGCAACTGGGCTCAATATCTTCTGACCATGAAATACTTGTCCGAAATGACTGATGAGCAAACTTTGGTCATGTATTCCGGACACCCAATGGGATTATTCCCATCACACAAGGATGCACCAAGAGTCGTAGTTACCAACGGAATGATGATCCCGAACTACTCCAGACCGGACGATTGGGAGAAATTCAACGCGCTTGGCGTAACGCAATACGGACAAATGACTGCCGGAAGTTACATGTACATCGGTCCGCAGGGAATCGTTCACGGAACTACAATCACCGTTTTGAACGGATTCCGAAAAATAAAGAAAAATCCAACCGGAAATTTATTTGTTACTTCAGGTTTAGGCGGAATGAGTGGTGCTCAACCAAAAGCAGGAACCATTGCAGGATGTGTTACCGTTTGTGCTGAAGTCAACCCTAAAATCACCAAAATCCGTCACGAACAAGGATGGATTCATGAAGTTATTGAGAACATTAACGAATTAGTAATTCGCGTTCGCAAAGCATTAGAAAACAAAGAAGTTGTTTCTATTGCCTATTTGGGTAACGTAGTTGACGTTTGGGAAAAATTTGACACTGAAAACATTCATATCGATTTAGGTTCAGATCAAACTTCATTACACAACCCTTGGGCTGGCGGCTACTACCCTACCGGTTTTACCTTTGAGGAATCCAATGAAATGATGGCCAACAATCCGGATCAATTCAAAATCGAAGTTCAGAAAACATTACGCCAACATGCTGCTGCCATCAACAAACATACATCCAAAGGAACTTATTTCTTCGACTATGGAAACGCTTTCTTATTGGAGGCTTCCCGCGCCGGAGCTGATGTAATGGCAGAAAATCCAACATTAGGAAGAGAATTTAAATACCCATCTTATGTTCAGGACATAATGGGCCCGATGTGTTTTGACTACGGTTTCGGTCCGTTCCGATGGGTTTGTGCCTCTGGAAATCCTGAAGACTTGGCAAAAACTGACAAAATTGCCTGTGACGTATTGGAAGAAATGATGAAAAACTCACCTTCCGAAATCCAACAGCAAATGGCCGATAACATCCAATGGATCAAAGGCGCACAGGAAAACAAATTAGTTGTTGGTTCACAAGCCCGTATCTTATATGCCGATGCAGAGGGAAGAACCAAAATTGCAGAAGCTTTCAACCAGGCTATTGCACGCGGCGAAATAGGTTATGTGGTTTTAGGCCGTGATCATCACGATGTTTCCGGAACCGATTCTCCATACAGAGAAACGTCAAACATATATGACGGTTCCCGTTTCACATCTGACATGGCCTTTCAAAACGTAATTGGTGACAGTTTCCGCGGCGCCACTTGGGTATCTATCCACAATGGTGGTGGTGTTGGCTGGGGAGAAGTTGTCAACGGTGGATTTGGTATGGTTCTTGATGGTAGTAAAGATGCCTCAAGACGTTTAGAATCAATGCTTTTCTGGGATGTTAACAATGGAATTTCCCGAAGAAGCTGGGCAAGAAATGAAGGTGCCGTTTTCGCAATAAAACGCGCAATGGAAACGCAGCCTCTATTGAAAGTCACTATTCCGAATTTAGTGGATGATGCGTTGTTAAACGAGTAGTTTTAAATTTCAGGCAGTACAAGGAGGGAGATTTAAAACTAATGTTTTTAAACCTGAAATTGTACTACTATGAAAACGTTTAAAATATTTTTGCTTTTGCTGCTTATCACAGTAGGAGCCTGTAGTCCGATACAAGTAGACGCCGATTATGACAAAGCCACGGATTTTAGTCAGTATAAGACCTATAACTTTCTGAAAGACGGCATTGCCAAAGTGGAGATTTCTGATTTGGACAAGAAAAGGATTCTCAATGCCATTGACAATGAAATGCTGGCAAAAGGCTATACAAAAAGCGAGACCCCCGATTTAATGGTAAACTTTTTCACCAAAGAAATGGATTACGTTAATGTAAGCAGCTACTATGGTTATTGGGGTTATGGCTGGGGATGGTATCCATATTATGGTTATCCCTATGCCTATACCACAACAGAAGGCACACTGTATATCGATCTGATCGACGCAAAGAAAAAAGAACTGGTTTGGCAAGGAGTTGGCGCTGGTGTTTTAGCTGAGAAAATGAGCGAAAAAGAACAACGAATCAACGAATTTGTCAACAGAATCCTAATACAGTTCCCTCCGGAAGTTAAAAAGGATAAAAAAGATAAAAAGTAGTCATAACCGGCTACTTTTTTCCTTTTCCATAATCCTAATAATTATCATGTCAAAAAATACACAATAACTGTATTTTTGCTAAAATTAAAGCGCGATGCAAGACATTCAAAACCTCGACGATATCAAACAAATGGTCAATTCTTTTTACGACAAAGTAAGACAGGATGAGTTTATCGGACCTATTTTCAATGAACAAATCCAAGATCGTTGGCAGGTGCATCTTGAAAAAATGTACGGATTCTGGCAAACGGTTTTGTTGGATGTTCACGCCTACTCTGGCAGCCCGTTTCCCCCTCATGCCCGACTTCCAATCCAAAAAGAACATTTCGACCGATGGATGACTATTTTCACGCAAAACATCGACGAGCAATTTGCGGGCCCCATAGCCGATGAAGCCAAGTGGCGCGCCGGGAAAATGGCTGAAATGTTCAACTATAAAATTGAGTATTTCCGAAACGCCAATCAAAAACCGCTTACATAAGTATTTCACATTCTTTTTTTAACTATTTTGCAGTTAGTTTATTTTAAAACCCAATCTAACTAATTGCAAATCATGATGAAAAACTACTCTAAAATTGCATTGGGCGTACTGCTTTCAGGTTTTTTGTTTTCGTGCAGTTCAACCAATCTCCTAACGTTAAGCGTTACGGAACCCGCGCCTATATATATTCCTTCTCAAGGCAAATCAGTAGGCATCATTAACCGAAGCTTACCCAACAAACAAAACGAACCCATCGATGTCATCGACAAGATCCTGTCGGTGGAAGGAAAAGATTTAGATAAAGACGGCGCTACCGAATCGGTTTTAGGACTTCAAAACGAACTGACTAAAAACAACGGTTTTGCTACCGTAAAACTGATAGATGATGCCAATCTGAAAAGCGTAGGCCTTGGCGTCTTTCCAGCCGCCCTCCAATGGGAAGACGTGGAAAAAATTGCCCAAAAAAATCAGGTGGACTACCTTTTTGAACTCTCTTTTTATGATACCGACGCCAAAGTGGATTACAAAACCGCTACGGTGGAAAAAGCAAACGTGGTGGGCGTTAAAATCCCGATGATTGAACATCAGATAGATATTGCCACGATGATTAAAAACGGCTGGCGCATTTACGATGTAAAAAACAGGGAGATTTTAGATGAAATAGCCTCCAACAATGTGATTAACTCCTCCGGAAGAGGAATCAATCCGGTAAAGGCAGCCGAGGCCGTGATGGGAAGAAAACAAAATGTTTTAAAAATCAGCAACCGTTTGGGAGTCGATTATGCTTTAAAAACATTGCCTTATAAAATCAGGGTTTCCCGTGATTACTACGTAAAAGGGACTCCTAATTTTGAAATCGGAATGCGTCGTGCCCAAACTGGAAACTGGGACCGTGCGGCCGAACTTTGGGCGAAGGAAGTCAACAATCCCGATCCGACCATTGCCGGAAGAGCCTGCTACAACATGGCCATCATCAATGAAATCAACGGAAATCTGGATGAAGCGGTAAATTGGGCTTCGAAATCCTATAGTGATTATGGAGATAAACTCGCTTTACGTTACCTCAACATCCTGAAAGACCGAATTGCCAAAAAAGAACAACTGGTAGCCGAAAACCACTAAAAAAAAGAACCGTAGCAAATACTACGGTTCTTTTTTTATCTATGTTGAAAAGTATTAGTACGCTAACAGCTCTTCTATCTTCGCTTTTACTTTTTCGGCAGAAGGAATCATGGTCTGCTCCAAAGTGCTGTTTAAAGGAATGGCTGGCATATTTTCCGAACCAATCGTCATCACCGGCGCATCGAGATATTTGAAACATTTCTCCTGAATCATTCCGGCCAAACTTCTTGCAAAGGAATTATTGATGGATTCTTCTGTAACCACAAGACATTTTTTGGTCTTTTTAACCGATTTCAGAATCGTTTCTTCATCCAACGGATTGATTGTTCTCAAATCGATGATTTCCACCTGATCTTTGATTTTTGAAGAAGCGTTTAAGGCCCAGTGTACTCCCATTCCGTAAGTGATTACCGAAATCGTTTCTTTGGTTTCCTGCTCCCAAATCTCCTGAACGACATTCGCTTTTCCGAAAGGTAAAACATAATCCTCGCTTGGCTCATTCGTACGCGCTTCATCGGTTCCTTTCACTTTTGACCAGTACAAACCTTTGTGTTCTAAAATTACTACCGGATTCGGGTCGTAATAAGCTGCTTTCAATAATCCTTTCAAATCGGCTCCGTTACTTGGGTAAGCGATTTTAATCCCGCGTATGTTTGCCAATACACTTTCCACCGAAGAAGAATGGTAAGGGCCACCGCTTCCGTAAGCACCAATCGGCACACGTAAAATCATGCTTACCGGCCATTTTCCGTTGGACAGGTAGCACGAGCGGCTCACTTCGGTAAACAACTGGTTCAATCCCGGCCAAATGTAATCAGCAAACTGAACCTCAACAATCGGTTTTAAACCAACGGCCGACATCCCCACGGTAGAACCAACAATGAACGCTTCCTGAATTGGGGTATTAAATACACGCTCGTCTCCGAACTTCTGCGCTAATGTCGCTGCTTCCCGGAAAACGCCTCCCAATCGCCCACCAACATCCTGTCCGTACAGCAGACATTCTTTATGTTTTCGCATCAGTTCTTCAACCGCAAACAAAGCACAATCTACCATCACTACTTTGTCTTCGCGCTCCGGATTTCTTTCACCTGCCTCTTCTGTAATAGGTGTCGGAGCAAAATCATGAGTAAACAAATCTTCCGGCTTCGGATCTTCAGCTTTTAAGGCTCTTTCGTAATCTCTTTTTACTTGCTCTGTCGCTGCATGTTCGATTTCTGCGATTTCATCCAAAGTAAATTCGGCATCAATCAGTTGTTTCAATAAAACTGGATACGGATCTCTGGAATGTGCTTCTTCCAAATCATCACGGTACCATTCCATTCGAACGCCCGATGTATGGTGGTTCAACAATGGAACTTTAGCATGAACCAAAAACGGTCGGCGCTCTTCACGTATCGTTTTCAGTACTTTTTGAATCGCCAAGTAACTTTCCGTGAAATTAGCTCCGTCAATTGTAATTGCTTCAAGCCCGTGGAACCCTTTTGCATATTCAAAGGCATTTTGCGAACGGGTTTCTGCCGCATTCGCTGAAATATCCCATCCGTTATCCTGAACCAAATATAGAATAGGCAATTGCTTTAACGCTGCCATCTGGAAGGCTTCTGCAATTTCACCTTCGGTTACCGATGCATCTCCAAGTGAGCAAACCACAACCGGTTTTTCACTTACAGTAGTATCGTCAAGACTAACATTTTCTTTATACCAGAATCCCATCGCTGCTCCTGTTGCCGGAATCGCCTGCATTCCGGTCGCTGAAGACTGATGCGGAATTTTCGGCTTGTCCGCATCACGCAAACTTGGGTGACAGTAATAAGTTCTTCCTCCCGAAAACGGGTCGTCTTTCTTTGCCATCAGCTGCAACATCATATCGTAAGGCTGCATTCCGATTCCCAACATCATCGCATCATCCCTGTAATAAGGAAAAGCATAATCCTGCGGCAACAATTGCATCCCTACCGCAATCTGAATCGCTTCATGACCGCGGGAAGTCGCGTGAACATATTTAGAAACCACTTTAAAATTATCTTCATACAAAGTGGCCATTGCCTTGGCGGCCGCCATTGTTGAAAACGCTTTTTTAAGGATTGATCTATCTACAAGTACTGGCATATCTATCGTATTCATTATTTCTTTCTTAAAGAGCCCCGTAAAATTATCGGAAGGCCCGGCATTATTTATTAAGGCAGGTTATTAAACCGCCGGTACAAGCCATCCGAACTTATCGGCTACTTTTTGTGTTTTAATCGCGTTCAAGGTATCATTTACATCGTGAGAAACCGGATTTTCTTTTGGCAAGGTTATTTTCATCTCTTTATAGCCGATTTCTTCAATCATGGCAATTCCAACCGCTGTCCCAGCACCGAATGCTTCTTCCAACGTACCGTTTTGTGATGCTTCGATGATTTCCGAAATTTTTATCGGTCTTTCTGTTACTTCGAAACCTTTATCACGAAGCAAATCGATTACCGACATCCTCGTGATTCCGGCCAAAATAGAACCGCTTAAATCCGGAGTAATGAACTTTCCGCCTATTTTGAAAAACACATTCATCGTTCCCACTTCCTGGATGTATTCGAATTCGTTGGCATCCAGCCAAAGTACCTGATCGTATCCTCTTGCTTTGGCCAATTCCGTCGGACGGATAGCTCCAGCATAATTTCCGGCTGCTTTTGCTTCACCTGTACCTCCAATGGCTGCACGGATGTATTTTGTTTCTGCATACAATCTGATTGGCTTGCTGAAAAACGGACCTGCGGGCGATGCTATAACGATGAACTTATATCTCGTAGCTGCACGCATTCCGATGAACGCTTCATCCGCATACATGAACGGACGCAGGTACAAAGCAGCTCCTTCATCGGATGGTATCCAGTTTTTTTCAAGGGCTACCAATTTCTGCAATGATTCCACGAATAAATCTTCAGGAAAAGAAGGCATACCCATACGATCCGCACTGAAATTCAAACGTTTTGCATTTTCCATCGGGCGGAACAACAAAGGCACATTATCGTTACCTAAAGTCGCTTTCATACCTTCGAAAATAGCCTGACCGTAATGCAAAGCCATAGCCGCAGGATGTGTTGGAATCGCTGTTAAAGGCTCGATTCTCGGATTGATCCATGCTCCGTTTTCGTAATCACAGATAAACATGTGATCGGTAAAAGCATTCCCCATCGCGATATTGTTGATATCAACCTCGCTTACTCTTGAGGACTGAACTTGATTGATTTTTATATTGTAAGACATAGTCTGTTTTTCTTAAGATTATATTGCTGTGTTGCTGTCAAATTTTTCTAAATAATCGCCTACCCTTCGCAGGAACGAACCTCCCAGAAAACCATCTACCACACGATGGTCAAACGAGAGCGATAAGTACATCATGCTTCGGATGGCAATTTCATCTCCTTTTGGAGTCGTAATTACTTCCGGACGTTTTTTGATGATTCCAAGCGCCAAAATAGCCACTTCAGGCTGGTTGATGATCGGTGTTCCCATTAAACTTCCGAAGGTTCCAACGTTGGAAATCGTGAATGTACTTCCCCCAACCTCATCTGGTTTCAGTTTGTTGTTACGTGCACTTTCCGCTAAATGATTTACGGACGACGCCAATTCAGATAAGCTCTTCTCATTAGCATTTCTCACCACCGGAACAATAAGGTTTCCTGTCGGCAGCGCTGTAGCCATTCCGATATTGATATCATTGTGAACGATGATTTTTTTCTCGTCTACCGAAACATTGATCATTGGAAAATCCTGAATCGCTTTCGCTACTGCATCCACGAAAATCGGCGTGAAGGTCAACTTCTCGTTGTATTTTTCCTGGAATTTGTCTTTCATTTCATTTCTCCAGTTCACCAGATTCGTCACATCGACTTCGATATATGAAGTTACGTGAGGCGACGTCTGTTTCGAATACACCATGTGGTCGGCAATCATCTTACGCATGCGGTCCATTTCCACAATACGGTCTTTGCCCTCCACAAAATTGATTACCGGTTTCGGATAGGTAGAAGCCGGCGTAGTTGGAGCTGCAAATTGCGGGTTACGCTGAAGCGGATATTTTCTCGTTTTCAGATAGTTGAAGACATCGCTTTTCTGGATTCTTCCTTCTGCACCCGAACCCGGAATGCTTTGCACTTCTTCCAATGACAGGTTTTCTTTCTGTGCAATGCTGATGATTAGCGGAGACAAAAATGCGTCCGGATTGCTTTTTAATTGTACCGGTTTTGGAGCGCTTTCAGTTTGAGAAACCGATGGCTTCGGTGCATTTACTTTTACTGCTTCCGTCTTTTGGGTTTTCACTTCCGATGCCCCGTCCGATGCGATTAGCGCAAGTACTTCGCCAACAGCCACCACATCGTCCTTTTGATAACGGATTTCGGTTATAACACCCGAACAAGGTGCCGGAACTTCGCTATCTACTTTATCGGTAGCCACTTCCAGCAGGGTTTCTTCGGCTTCAACCGTATCTCCGACATTTTTCAGCCAGTTGATGATTGTCGCCTCCGAAATACTCTCACCCATTTTGGGCATTTTGAACTCTACTATTGACATTTTTTATAGTTTTCAGTCACAGTTTTCAGTCGCACAGTTACTGTTAACTGCGACTGGGTACTGTTTACTTCTTTTTAAATTCATTTAATGTTTTATAAAACTCTTCTTGAGTCGGACGATTCGCAGGAATTTCGCGCAAAGGTTCTACGGCTCGTAAAGTCTCGTAACACTCTTTAGGCAATTGTTGGTACAAAGCCGTTCCTTTGGTTTTCCATTCAATCATTTCATCGCTCACGTCTTTAATAATAGTTGCGGGATTTCCAACAACCATTTTTCGGTTAGGAATCTTCATATCGGCTTTGATAAACGACAAAGCCCCCACGATGCATTCGTCGCCCAATTCCACGTTATCCATGATTACGGCATTCATACCAACCAGACAGTTGGCTCCGATATTGGCTCCGTGAATAATGGCTCCGTGACCAATATGCGCTCCGGCTTTCAAGACCATGCTTTTGCCCGGAAACATGTGAATCGTACAGTTTTCCTGTATATTACAACCGTCTTCGATTATAATCTCGCCCCAGTCACCACGGATGGCAGCTCCCGGACCCACATATACATTTTTCCCAATAATCACGTTACCCGTAACCGCGGCTTGCGGATGGATAAAACTGCTTTCGTGAACAACCGGTATAAAACCTTTGAATTCGTAGACCATATTTATAGTTTTCAGTCTCAGTTTTCAGTCTCAATCTCAGCTACACTGTAAACTGCGACTGTAAACTGCAAACTATTATTTAAACTTCTTCAGTGTTTCTTTCGTAAAATCTGACAACACCAATCTTCCGCTGATGGCTGCTCTTTCAGCTAATAACGTATCCCAATCATCTGTACCTCTCCAGAATATTTTCTTCATTTCCAGCATCGCTTCCGGATTGTAAGTGCACAGGTGTTCTGCAAACTTCTGAACTGCTTCATCCATTACCTCAATACTTTCAAATACGTTAGCATATAAACCTTTCTCTTTTGCCCATGAAGCTTCATAGAAAGTATTCGCATCGATAGCGATTTGCGACATAGCCGAAACTCCCATTTTTCTTTCGATAGCCGGGCTCACCACAAACGGACCGATACCTACATTCAGTTCGCTTAGTTTTATAGCTGCGAATTGAGTCGCCATACAATAGTCGGTTGAAGCAGCGATACCAACTCCACCTCCAACAGTTTTACCCTGAATTCTTCCGATGATGAATTTTGGGCATTTGCGCATGGCGTTGATTACGTTGGCAAAACCAGAGAAAAATACTTTCCCGGTTTGGTCGTCGTTGATGGTGATTAATTCTTTAAAGCTGGCTCCGGCACAGAAGGTTCTGTCACCACCACTTTTTAAGATAATTACTTTTACCTCTTCTTTATTCCCAACAGTGGTAATGGTTTCAGCTAACTGTGCTAAAATGGTTCCCGGCAATGAATTTTGTTCGGGGTGGAAAAACTCTATTGTTGCTATTCCGTTTTGTATGTCGTGTTTTACGTATGCTTCTGTCATAATATTTTTTCATTAAAATGGCACGCAGATGACGCGGATTAAGCAGATTTTCACGGATTCTTTTGTGTTAATCCGTTTAATCCGTGACAATCTGTGACCTATTACAAAATTCCGAATTGTTCAAAATGGTGATTAAAATGCTTCACATTCATCAAATCCCATTCGAATTTATCCAAGATTCCGAATACGGCGTTTTTCGTTGTTGCTTCCGGATTTTCTTTGAAATACAATTCAAAAGCATCGTAAGCTTCAATGAATTTTTGTTTCGCGGTTGCTAAATCAGCGTGAACCAAAACCTCTGTGTTTTCTTTTTCCATCAACGGATGTTTGAAATCCTTCGGCATCGGTTTATGGTTGAACACCATTTCGTTAACTTTAGCCAAATGTTCTGCTGGAGTGGAAATTTCGAAATCCTGAATTTCACCCGAGGCAATTCTCAAGGATTTTTCAAGATGCTCCACCATATGCTGTGGCTTCATCATTCCCCACTTCGCCGTAGCGTTTTCGGTTAATTTTGCCAAGTAGCTTTCAATGTTGCTTCTGTTGATCTGTACGAACGGAGATTTCTTCTGAACCATCGTCAGAATCGTAGCAATAGCCACTAATTCGTCGTTCTGATCAAACACTTCCACGAACCATTTCACGATTCCGCAAGGCAATTCTTTTCCAACACTGTCGCGCTCGATTTTCTGTTTGCACGTTAAACGAACGTAGATGGTATCGTTGTGGTAAATCGGACGAACGAATCTACACTCTTCCAACCCGTAATTTGCCGCTACCGGTCCTTTGTTCGGATATACGAACAATCCCGCCGCAGCTGCCAGGATGAAATAACCGTGCGCCGTACGTTTCTCGAAAATACTTCCTTTCAATGAAGTGATATCGGTGTGCGCATAGAAATGATCCCACGTTAAATTGGCAAAATTGATGATATCGGTATCGGTAACCGTGCGTTTATGTGTTTTAAGCGACATGCCCGGCTGAATATCCTCCCAGTGATATTGGAACGGATGCTGCGGTGTCTCTTTGTATTTTGAATTTGGCTGATAAATGCCTGTAATTTCAGTAAGTGTCGTTGGTGAACCCTGAACGGCGCAACGTTGCATGTAATGCTTAATTCCACGTACACCTCCCATTTCTTCTCCGCCTCCGGCACGACCAGGACCACCGTGAACCAATAATGGCAGTGGCGAACCGTGTCCTGTGCTTTGTTTTGCATTCTCTCTGTTCAAGACTAGAATTCTTCCGTGGTGGGTAGCCGCATTGATTACGTATTCTTTCGCGATTTCATCGGAATTGGTTACGATAGAGGAAACCAATGAACCTTTACCCATTTGGGCCAGTTCAATAGCTTCATCTAAATTTTTATATGGCATTATGGTTGAAACCGGACCAAAGGCCTCTGTTTCGTGTACGGTAAGATTTTCAAACGGATTGTCTTCACGAAGTAGCATCGGACTGATAAAAGCTCCTTTAGCATCGGCACCCACAAGGTCTAATTTATCTAAATCACCATAAACAATCGAAGCTGTTCTGGCAATTTCTTTCACCCTGTTTTTCACTTCCTCCACCTGGTCTTTGCTTACCAATGAGCCCATGCGAACCTCTTTCAGTCTCGGATCTCCGATGGTTACTTTATCCAAGGCTTTTCCAAGGGCGATTTGAACATCCTCTACCAAGTTTTCAGGAACAATCATACGACGGATAGCCGTACATTTTTGTCCGCACTTCACGGTAATTTCACTTCTCGCCTGACTAATGAACAAATCAAATTCAGGAGTACCCGGAACCGCATCTTCTCCTAAAATGGAAGCGTTTAATGAATCAGCTTCCATATTGAACGGAACTGCTTCGCTGATGATTCTCGGATGCGATTTCAACATACGTCCGGTTGAAGCCGAGCCTGTAAAAGTAACTACATCCTGACTTTCAATCGAGTCGATTAATGTATGAGCAGAACCACAAATTAACTGAATCGCACCTTCCGGCAAAATATTGGATTTGATGATTTCTCTAACAACAGCTTCCGTTAAATACGAAGTCGACGTTGCCGGTTTTACCACTGCAGGAACTCCCGCCATCCAGTTAACAGCACATTTTTCCAACATTCCCCAAATCGGGAAGTTGAACGCATTGATGTGAACCGCAACTCCTCTTTTCGGAACAAGGATGTGGTGCGCCATGAATCGGCCGCCGCGTGACAAATCGATTGGATCTCCTTCTACATGATAAGATTGGTTTGGAAACAATTTTCGAAGCGATGCATTGGCAAACAGGTTTCCGAAACCTCCTTCAATGTCAATCCAGCTGTCTACTCGGGTCGCTCCGGTTCTGTAACTTATTTCGTAGAAATGCTCTTTGCGTTTGTTTAAATACAATGCCAGACTTTTTATCATGTTTCCACGCTCCTGGAAGGTCATTTTACGAAGTTTTTCGCCTCCTTTGGTTCTTCCGTAATGAAGCACTTCGGCAAAATCAATTCCTTGTGTAGAAGCGTTACCGATTATTTCCCCGGTTACCGAGTCAAATAACGGAACACCTTCTCCGGCACCGGATGTCCAATTTCCTAAAATGTAATTTTCTATTTTGCTCATACCTTTATTTTTAACCGCAAAGCCCGCAAAGTAATTTCGCGAGGTTCGCAAAGTTTTTAATTTATCGTTTAAGCTTCAATCCTAATTTCTTTTTAGGGTTAGAAGCGAATGGTTTGGTCTTTATCTGCAATCCCTATTCCTGCTGTCCGTTACAATCTGTCATTGCGAGCTTGCGATGCAATCTCCCAACGCCAGGATTTCCACTCCCATCAGGGCTATTACAAATACGTCTTGCGTACTTGTTGGGTTATACTCTTTCAATAATCACGGCGTACCCTTGTCCTACTCCGATACACATGGTAATTAAAGCGTAACGTTTTCCGGTTAGCTGTAATTCCAATGCTGCAGAATATGCGATTCTTGCACCGGTAACACCCAGTGGATGCCCGATAGCAATAGCGCCTCCGTTAGGATTGATTCTCGGATCATTGTCCTTTAATCCCAACTCACGGATACACGCGATACTTTGTGCCGCGAAAGCTTCGTTTAGTTCTATAATGTCGATTCGATCCAAAGTAAGACCTGCTTTTTCAAGAGCCTTTTTGGTCGCATCAACCGGTCCGATCCCCATGATTCTTGGTTCAACTCCCACTACGGCAGAACTTACGATTCGGGCTAGCGGTTTTAAGTTATATTTCTTAACCGCTTCTTCCGATGCAATAATCGTGGCAGCAGCACCATCGTTCAATCCCGAGGCATTTCCTGCCGTTACGCTTCCGTCTTTTTTGAAAGCCGGACGTAGTTTTGACAAACCTTCCATGGAAGTTGAAGGTTTCACGAACTCATCTTTTGAAAACTGAATTGGGTCTCCTTTTCGCTGCGGGATTTCAACGGTTACGATTTCTTTTGCCAATCGGCCTGAATTTTGGGCTGCTGCTGCTTTTTGCTGGCTGTTCAAGGCAAAAGCGTCCTGATCTTCTCTGGAAATACCATATTTTTCAACCAGGTTTTCAGCGGTTTCCCCCATGGCTTCCGTACCAAACATGGCATGCATTTTCGGGTTTACGAAACGCCATCCGAAACTGCTGTCGTACATTTTACTGTCGGTTCCATAAGCTGCTGACGGTTTCGACACCACTAAAGGTCCGCGTGTCATATTTTCAATTCCACCCGCAATAAAAACGTGTCCGTCTCCGGCTTTGATAGCACGGTTTGCACCGATAATCGCCGAAAGACCTGAACTGCACAAACGGTTTACGGTTTCTCCCGGAACGGTATATGGCAATCCCGCCAAAAGCAATGACATACGCGCTACGTTGCGATTGTCTTCTCCCGCCTGGTTGGCACATCCCATGATCACATCGTCATAAGCGTCTGTTGGGATGTTTGGATTTTTCTCTGTTACCGCTTTGATTACCAAAGCCCCTAAATCATCCGGACGAACCGCTGCTAGGGTCCCCTGATAACTTCCGATTGGAGTACGTACTCCGTCTATGATATATGCTTCCATTTTCAGATTGCAGACAGCAGATAAAACCGCCGTCATTTATATTTTATGTTCTTTTAAAACTCTTATTTCTATTCAATTCATTTCCTCTTTAGCCCTGATTGGAGTCTCGTTATTCGTAACGAGATAACGCGGAAAGCAGGAATTGCGTTTCGTAAAATGCCCGAACCATTGCTTCGCCAATTCGCTATCGCTCGGGTCGCTCCGGATTATTTTAATCTTCCCATTCTTTCGGAGTACGGTAAGCAACCCCTTTAAAAAGCGCTACCAAAACGTCTCCTTTTTTCACCTCCACGATGTAGAAGGCTAATTTATTTTTTAAGCTTTCCAGGCTGGCTTCGGCAACGATGTAATCGCCTTCTTCCAGGGCTTCGATGTGGTTAATCGAGGTCTCGATGGAAACGGCAAACCTTCCGTTGGTATTCGCGGTAAACCCGAAAGCGGTATCGGCTAACGAATAAGCGATTCCGCCGTGTGCCTTGCCCATGCTGTTGAGCATTTCCTTGCGGACGGTCATCCCTACTTTACAGTTCCCGATTTCGCATTCCAGGATTTCGATTCCGAGCCACTGGCTGAACGGATCCAGGGAAAGCATTTTGTAAGGTATTTTTTCTCCTTGCATTGTTACGTTGGAATTTACTGTTTCTTCCGTTTTCATTACACTTCAAACACTTTGTTTTCTCTGTTCATTTTGCGTAAAATAGGGCTGCAACGGTAACGGTCTTCGTGATATTCGTTGTACAGCTCGTCTAACTTTTCAATGCACCATTGGATTCCCAATTCGTTTGCCCAAGCCAGTAATCCTTTTGGATAATTTACCCCTTTGGTCATGGCATTGTCTATATCTTTGGCAGAAGCGATGTTTAAGAACAAGGCATCGGCAGCTTCATTTATCAACATTACGATTACGCGGTCGAAAATGGTTTTAGCCAACGTTGTATCTTCTGTCGGTTTCGGCATTTCTTCGCTGTAATTGTAAAAACCTCTTCCTGATTTTCTTCCCAAGAATCCGGCTTCGGTCAATCGTTTTTGTGTGAATGACGGTTTGTATCTCGGGTCGAAATAGAACGAGGTAAAAACGGTTTCTGTAACAGTGTAATTCACATCGTGTCCGATGAAATCCATCAGTTCGAAAGGTCCCATTCGGAAATTACCGATGGTTTTCATGCTCCAATCGATGGTCGCAAAATCGGCATAACCTTCCTCATAAACGCGTAAAGCCTCGCTATAGAAAGGACGCGCCACTCGGTTTACAATAAATCCGGGTGTATCTTTTGCAACTGCCACAACTTTTTTCCAGTCGGAGATCGTTTGTGTTGTTTTCTGAAGCACTTCAGCACTTGTCTGAACCGCGGGAATTACCTCAACTAACTGCATTAACGGCGCCGGATTGAAAAAGTGAATTCCGATTACACGCTCCGGTTTCTGGCACGACGCTGCGATGGATGCAATCGATAATGAGGACGTGTTGGACGCTAAAACCGTTTCTGCTGAAACTAAAGTTTCCAATTCCGAAAATACTTTTCGTTTGATGTCAATATTTTCGACGATAGCTTCGATAACCAAATCAGAATCCGATAAATCCTGCAATGTGGTTACATACGAAGTGGCGTTCAAAATCCTTGCTTTCTCGGCTTCGTCTATTTTTGCCTTCTCCACTAATTTGGATAAGGTATTTTCAAGAGCTGCTTTACTTCTGTTAAGCGCCTCCTGATTGGTATCATATAATTTTACGGAACATCCTGCGGTGGCTGCCACTTGTGCAATACCACTTCCCATCGTTCCTGAGCCTATAACTGCTACTTTCTTCATTTAGATTTCTTGAATTTCAGACTTTCTAATAATCTGAATTAATTCCCTTTAAATTCCGGTACTCTTTTTTCTACGAATGCGGTAACCCCTTCGTTGTAATCGTAAGAAGAACTGGCTTCAATCTGTAAATCGCTTTCCAATGCCAATTGTTCTTCCAATGAATTCGTCATCGATTGATTCAGTAGTCTTTTTGTCAGACCTAATGCCTTTGTTGGCATCTGTGCTAAATTTTCGGCCACTTTTTTCACTTCAGCTTCGAAAGAATCGGCAGAAAAAACTTTGTAAATCATCCCTAGGCTCATGGCTTCTTCGGCAGAAACCTTATCGCCAAGCATCATTAAGGCCGATGCTTTTTGGAATCCGATTAGACGCGGTAAAAAGAATGTTCCGGCACTGTCAGGAACCAAACCAATTTTACTGAAAGCCTGAATGAAACTCGCCGATTCTACCGCCACAACGATATCGCAAGCCAAAGCAATATTGGCTCCTGCACCTGCAGCCACACCGTTTACGGCAGCCACAATCGGTTTTTCGATGTTTCTGATTTTTTGGATAATCGGATTGTAATGCTCTTCAAGAATTCTTCTGAATCCGGGATTGATTTCCGGAGTGGTTACTTCTTTTAAATCTTGTCCGGCGCAGAATGCCTTTCCGTTTCCGGTAAGCACCATAGCGCGAATATTTGAATCGGCTGCGCAGTTTTCAAGCACATCCTGAAGTGACAATGCCATTTCTCTGTTGAAACTGTTGAACACTTCCGGTCTGTTTAGTGCGATCCACGCAACATTATTTTCAATCTTAACCTCAATAGAGTTTGAGCTCATACCTAATTTTATTTAAAAACCCACAGGGAAACCCCGCGGGTTGATTTTATTTTAAACATTTAAAATAGTCAAAAGGCTCGAGACAGTCCTGACACTGAAAAAGTGCCTTACAGGCTGTCGAACCAAATTGGCTGACCAGTTTCGTGTTAAACGAACCGCATTGCGGGCATTTAACCAATTTTTTATTTCCCAGCAGTGCTTCCTTATCGGCTTCTGCACTTAGCGGTGCAGCGATACCGTATTTCTCCAGCTCGGTTCTTCCTTTTGGTGTAATCCAATCGGTGGTCCAGGCGGGTGAAAGCACTAAACTCACTTTGGCTTCCAATCCATTTTCCCTGAATGCTTTTTTGATATCGTCGCCGATAACATCCATGGCAGGACAGCCGCTGTAAGTAGGTGTAATTGCTATTTCGAAGATGTCATTTTCAACATTTACAGCACGAACCACTCCCATATCCATGATGGAAAGTACAGGAATTTCAGGATCGGAAACCGAAGCAAGAATATCCAGTATTTTTTTATCGATATGTTGAAGCTGTTCTGTCATAACTTAACTGTAAAGAATACAATGCTTTCCTTTACCAGGTCATGTTCGGATAAGTACGTTGCATATACTGCATTTCGGTCAGAATGTACCCCATATGCTCGCTGTGAACTCCATTTTTACCGCCTTTCTGGAAATATTCCATTTCCGGAGTTTGTAAGGTTGCTTCGTTTAAAACCGCACTCACTTTTTCGTAATATGCTGTTTTAAGAAGCGTTACATCAACTCCGATTTTTTCAGCCACCATGGCTTTATCGGCATCCGTCTGATGGAATAACTCATCGGTAAAAATCCACAAATCATTGATGGCATTCTGAATTCTAGTGTGACTTTCTTCTGTTCCGTCACCTAAACGTTTAATCCAGTCGGATGTGAAACGCACATGATATAAAACCTCTTTGATACTTTTTTTGGCGATAGCGGAAAGCATCTCATCAGTACTGTTCTGCAATTCCTCCAAAAATGCCAGATGGTAAACGTCAAACAAAAACTGTCTGCCAATTACGTAGGCGAAATCCGTGTTAGGCTGCTCGGCCAAAAGTACGTTCTTATACTCTCTTTCCAAACGAAGAAAAGCAATCGTATCTTCTGTGGCATCACCTCCCTGCAATTTGGCAGCGTACTGATAATAACTGCGTGTTTGCCCGAACAAATCAAGCGAAATATTCGTCAATGCGATATCCGTTTCAAGACTTGGTCCGTGACCGCATAATTCTCCCAGACGTTGTCCTAAAATCAGAGAATTATCCGCAATTCCAAGAATATATTGAATCAAATCCTTATTCATATTACATGTGTTTTAGTTCGTCAGGAAGTTCGTAAAAAGTGGGATGACGGTAGGCTTTGTCCATCGCCGGTTCAAACGTTTCTCCATTTTGATCCGGATTAGACGCCATGATCTGGCTTGTTGGCACAACCCAAATACTTACCCCTTCCATTCTGCGGGTATACACATCGCGTGCATTTTCCAGTGCCATGGTAGCATCACTTGCGTGAAGACTTCCGCAATGACGATGTTCCAATCCGTTTTTACTTCTTATAAATACTTCCCAAAGTGGCCAGTTTTTCATAATCTTATAGTTTACAGTTTACAGTCGCAGTCACAGTCTGAAAACTGTAAACCGCGATTGAAAAACTAAATTTTAAATTGCTTGTTCTAATTTCTTTTCTTCTTGTTTTTCGGCGTAAGCCATAGCGGCGTCACGAACCCACTTCCCGTTTTCATGGGCATTTACTCTTGCGGCAATTCGTTGCTTGTTGCAAGGCCCGTGTCCTTTAACCACCTGCCAGAATTCATTCCAGTCAATTTCCCCGAAATCATAATGTTTTCTTTCCTCGTTCCATTTCAGTTGCGGATCCGGAATGGTCAATCCTAAAATTTCTGCTTGAGGAACTGTTTGGTCGATAAACTGCTGACGAAGTTCGTCGTTGGTTTTACGTTTCAGTTTCCATTTTACCGATTGTTCCGTGTTAGGTGACTCGGCATCTCTTGGACCGAACATCATCAAAGAAGGCCACCACCAACGATTTAAGGAATCCTGAGCCATAGCTTTTTGTTCAGGAGTTCCGTTACAAAGTGTCAGCAAAATTTCGTATCCCTGACGCTGATGAAAACTTTCCTCCTTACAGATTCTGACCATGGCACGGGAATAAGGACCGTAAGAGGTACCCATAAGTGCCACCTGATTGATAATCGCCGCACCATCTACTAACCATCCCACAGAACCCATATCGGCCCATGTTAAGGTCGGATAGTTGAAAATACTGGAATATTTCGCTTCGCCTGAATGCAGCTGTTCGAACAACTCATCGCGGGAAATTCCCAATGTTTCGCACGCACTGTACAAATAAAGCCCGTGTCCGCCTTCATCTTGGATTTTAGCCAACAAAGCCACTTTTCTTCGTAAAGAAGGAGCACGTGTTATCCAGTTCCCTTCAGGCAACATTCCAACAATTTCGGAATGAGCATGTTGTGAAATCTGACGGATATGTGTTTTTCTGTATTTCTCCGGCATCCAGTCTTTCGGTTCGATTTTCTCATCTCTTGCGATGCGTGCCTCGAACATTTCCTCTAAACTTTTTATTTCATTTTCTGACATAACTTTTAGTATTCAGTGTTCTGTCGCAGTATTCAGTTTTACCCCGACTTTGATTAACTATTTCTGTACTAAATATACTGTTTGTGTACATCTGTAATCCTCTACTGAAACGGATTACCGGACACTATTTTGCTCATTTACAATCCGAAGTCCACCACCACTTTTTTGGAAGTCGGCACTGCCTGACAGCTCAACGTGTAGTTTTTCGCCAGCTCTTCCTCTTCAAGAGAATAGTTGAGTTTCATTTCTACAGTCCCTTCCACCACTTTACAACGACAGGTACTGCACACCCCGCCTTTACAGGCATAAGGCAAATCGGCACCGGCTGCGATGGCACCGTCCAGGATATTATCAAAATCCTCTCCCATAACAAAGTGGAATTCTTTTCCGCCATCCAGGATAGTCACTTCTGTGCCTTCCACTTTTTTCTCCAATATTTTGCTTACACGTTGCTTGTCTGCTTCCGAATTTCCTGTATGGAACAACTCAAAGTGTATTTTTTCTTTCGGTAATCCGGCCGCTGTCATTTCATCGCGAATCAGGAAAATCATTTCTTCCGGACCACAGATGAAACATTCATCAACCGAAGGAACATCGATGATTTTCTGGGTCAGTATCTGTAATTTTTCTTTAGTGAACCTTCCGTTGAACAATTCAACATTTCTATGTTCTTTACTTAAGAAGAAAAACACCTCAAAACGACCTAAATATCTGTTTTTCAATGCCTCAATTTCCTCCTTAAAGATAATTGATTTTACTGTTCTGTTCAAATAAAACAATTGAAAAGTACTTTCCGGCTCTAAAGCCAAATGCGTTTTGATAATGGAAAGTATCGGCGTAATTCCGCTTCCCGCCGCAAAAACAACATAGTTTTTAGCAACTTTCGGATTAACATCCTTGAAAAAAACACCGCTTGGCGACATTATTTCCAGAACATCCCCTTTTTTCAAGGTATTATTTACAAAACCTGAAAATAAACCGCCGTCGATTTGTTTAACCGCCACCTGCCACTTATTTTCTATTGGGCTGGAACATAGTGAATATGAACGGCGCACTTCGGCACCATCAATCATTGTTCTTACGTTTAGGTGCTGTCCTTGCTTGAATATAAATTCAGGTTTTAACGCTTCCGGAATTTCAAACTCGATAACAGAACAATCCTTGGTTTCCTTATAAATATCCGAAACCTTTATACTGTGAAATTTACTCATTGCAATAGCTGTTAATTTTAACTAACAATTGTTAGTTTGCAGTGCAAAAATAAGTAATATTTCAATACGTATGCCTCTATGATTTAAAAAAAATGAATTTGCTGGGAAATATTAACAGAAGTCGTATTCAAAAAATAAATTCAGAATAAAATCTAAACAATTCCGTGCAGTAAAACCTGCGTCATGTTCGATTTTAAAACAGCGGCATTGAAACCTTTTTTCTTTCCGTACCAAAGGTAAAGTGTTCGCAATGTGGAATGTAGTGAAAAAATAATCACTTCGGTATTTAAGTCTTTCAACTCACCGTCTGCAATTCCTTTCATTATAATTTTGCGGAAATTCTCTTCATATTCTTCACGCATTTTGATGAAATATGCCAACTCGGCGTCTACAAGATGCATCCAGTCGGAGTTCAGGGAAGCCAAAGCGTCCGTGTCCCTGACCGTGATGTCAATATGCAGTTGAATCACTTTTTCGATTTTCTGAATGCAGGTAACGTTTGACAGCATGATTTCGTTCATCCCATTGGTGAACTCCTCTGCAATTTCGATGACAATTAACGCCAGAATTTCCTGTTTGGACCTGATGTGGTTGTACAAACTAGCCGCTTTAATATCCATTGCCTGCGCAATATCACGCATGGTTACGGCGCTATAGCCTTTTTCCTTAAAAAGCTTGGCCGCTATAGTTATTATTTCGGTTTTTCTGTCTAATGATTTCATCGGTTGCAAAAATAGAATTTATTTCAGCTTTGGTAACATTTGCTACAAATTAATTCGGCTCCCGGTCGTACATTTGCTTAAAATTAATACAACATGGGATTATTAGATCTTTTAGGATTGGGAAGCAAATCGGATGCTATTCAGGAATTTGCCGCCAAGGGAGCAGTGATTATCGATGTGAGAACTGTTGGTGAATTTTCTTCGGGACATATCAAAGGTTCTAAAAACATGCCGTTAGACACAATCGCATCAAAAATAGAAGAAATCAAAAAATTGAATAAGCCGGTAATTGCCTGTTGCCGTTCCGGAATGCGAAGTGCACAAGCGACTTCCATTCTAAAACAAAACGGGATCGAAGCCTTAAATGGTGGTGGCTGGGAAAGTTTACAACGCAAGCTTTAGAATTTCAAAAAAATCCCGCTTCAATGGCGGGATTTTCTTTTATAATTTAATCGTCTTACCCAACTGATTTTCCGTTTGGATTACCTGATTTTTGTATTCCAGTTTCCAGCCTAATGCGTTGGTTACGATCAGTATTTTAGCCAATTCGCTTACTAATCGGTTTTCGGCATTGGATTTCAGTTTTGACTTTTCGATTTTTCTTGCCAGATCGGCTTTTACCTTTTTATTGATTTTATTGTAATCGTCACCCGTAAAAGGATTCAGGGTACTTTGGTCAACATCATAAAACTGAATGTCCGGACTGATTTTAATTTCTTCTTTCGGAATGCTGACAATGTTGATGGTTTTGTTTTTTTCATCAATATCGTATTTCACCTTGCTCAAATCATAAGCAACAGTAACATCGGCGTTGATGATGATAAGTGCTTTTTTTTCAAAGGATAGCAGGTTCATCATATATTTCTGCTGATCCTTATAGGTCATAACCTGGGAATAATGTCCTTCGGTAACAACCAATTTCCCAACGTTTTTTATCTGCTGTTCGATTAAATCGGTGTTGTATTCGGTTGTTTCTGTTGGCTTTTCGGAAGTAAAATACTTAAACAGAACCACCCCGACAATCACCAAAACAATCAGCCAGATGATTTTACCGGAACGCCCAATAGTCTGAATCAAAGGGACAAGCATATTTTTTATGTCGGTTTCTGCAGACGAACCTCTTCTGGTAGCCATAGCTTATTAATTTACCTATAAAGGTAGTGAAAAGTTAAATCAGATTATTGTCCTTTATTTTTTTGCAGACTTCCATACAAATCAACAGGCTTTTTCCATTGGGAATCCATTCTTATGGACTCTTCGAGACTTCTTAATCCTTTTATAGTTTGATTTTTTTTGAGATAGATTAAGCCCATTAAAAAAAATGAATCGGCTCCCAATTTAGATTTAAAAGATAAAAGATAAAATTTTGACAGCCACAAATAACCTAAAGAGTAAATTGAACTTGCTATTTTAAAAATCTTATCCTTTGGTTCAACATAGCTTATTAAGTACATACTGTCATTATAAGACATGCGCGAAGGAGAAGTCTTCATTCGCAAATAACAACCTAAAGCCCTCCAATAAAGTTTATCACTATAAAATGCATCTCCCAAAAACAAATAAAGCAAAGTGCATTTCTTGTAATCTAACCCTTGCTTTAATAAGTCGACACTCTTAAGGATTTCATTTTGGTCTTTATACAAATTGGACAAGAACACAAATGCTGCAATCCTTATTTTTTTGTCTGTTGACTTATCCGATATAAGTCTTTTCAGATCACTTTCCGACTCTTGCTTTTTTTTAAGAAAAAAATTAGTTTTTGCCTTCTGAAAAAGTAGCCATTGATCATTTGGTATGTCTTCAAGTTGCCGATGTATTATCTCTAAATAATATTTTTGTTTGAGAATAATCTTATCGTCATCCGTTTCAAATATATTGTGATTTAAGAATGCATTTTGCAATACTCCAATTTTAATATTATTTTCAATAAAATAATTGTCAAGACGTTCATGAATAGGATATTGAAATTTGACATGTCCCGAATTAACAAAAAGCCTCAATATTCCAACCGGATAACTTACCAATTTATTATCCGATTTATTTCTGTATATCTCATTTCGGAAAACCAAATAAGCTTCTTCCTTGGCTTTTTTTAAAAAATCAAGAAATGTCCTATCGTAATGAAAAACTTCATCTGCGTCAATTATAAGTATCCACTTACCTTTAGCTTTGGAAATGCATAAATTTCTGGCATATGAAAAATCATCAATCCAATCACTGTAATAAATTTTATCCGTGTACTTTTGGGCTAATACCGTAGTTCTGTCAGTGGAAAAAGAATCAAGTATGACAATCTCATCTGCAATTTCACTTACAGACTTGAGACATTTCTCAATACTTGACTCTTCGTTTTTTGTAATAATACAAACTGATAAAAACAATTTATACTATTTTAAGAATGATAGAAAGCATCCACCTCTGTTTGCTCAACATTGTAATTAACTTCTACTCCATTCGATTGGTCTTCAGTAGAAACATCATTACTTTGAACACCAAAAAGACAAGACACCAATGTAACTAAATAAGTAAACATATTTTTTTAAATTTAGAATTAGCCGACAAATTATAAAAAAATCTTCTTGTATATGTAAGTATTTTTGTAAAAATTTTTTTTCACATTCCCCCTTGTTTCTTTAGAATAGTAATTATTGACAACTGTGAATATAATATTGATTAAATTGTTGAAAGTTAATTTTTCAGCCTTTATCAACCCCTTTACAAATTGAGTATTCACGAAGATCTTTTCTTCATTGTTTAAGACTAAAAAATCATGATCTTTAAAAAAATATTTCCACAATAAACATCTAAAAACCCTTATAAACCAATAATGAAAAATAAAATCATATGCAGGAACAATAACTGTTCTTGAAAAAGAAACAGACAAAGATAATTGCTCTACTGTTTTGTCTTTAACAGCATTTTCATCGAGCATGTCAAATATCTTTAAAGCATTGGTCAGCAAATCAATATTTTTGAAACAAACTCCAATAACACCTGAATTCCATACAACTGTATCTCCAGATATAGGAGTGCCATTATCCCTAAAAAATTTCAAAAGATTTTCGTTTATCAATAAGTTCTCAAAATTAGAATTAACTCCACTGTTCAAATTGTATTCCTGACAATGTAAAACGCAATTTCCTTTTTTGACAGACCTAAATAATTCATTTGAATTCTTAATAAAAAAAGTATCCGAATCCAGAAACAACACAATTGTTTTATATTTCTTTAAAAATTCAATTATCAAAATTATTTTCAACCTGAAGATATTTTGATATTTAATAAGAACTTCGTTTACTAAAGTTGAGTCAACAAATTCAAATACAACATTATCAAAGCAAGGCATGTTTTCCTTAAAGAAAATAATGTCATCCGTATAAATAATGATTTTACCGAAAAAAAATCTGTTTGTCTTCTTGAAAGACATAATTGAGCATATAACTTCATAATGACATTTCTCGTTGTTTAAAGAAATGTACATCAAATATTTTTTTCTCGGTAGCAAATGAAATCCCATCGATAATACTATTTTATCTGTCTGAAGTTAACATCAAAGCTTGTACAATAACAAAAACTACATAAATGCAAATAAAGCCTCGTTTTAAAATGAAATATGAGGCAATTGAAATTGAAGAGCCTTTATTTTCTGATTCAGATTTTCCAAAAACTTCTTATGTTGTTCCGAATCCGGATTAAAAGACCTGTGCTGCAATGCTTTCTGGATTGATGCCACGGTTTCCATTACAGGGTGACATTGTTCGGCGATCATCGTCTGAAAAAAACGTTCCCAGATATAATCGATTCCCGTTTGGTTGGGATGCAGCATGTCTTCGGCATAAAAACGATAATCCCGGAGTTCATCCATCAGGATTTCGTAACTCGGAAAATAAATAGTGTTCGGCGAGCCGTGTTCCGTTAGCAGTACTGAATGCAAAGCGGTTATCAGATGGGATTTGCTCAACTGATTTTCAACAAAACCATCTTTGATGTGCCTCACCGGTGAAACGGTAAAAATGAATTTACAATCGGGATTAATTTCCGTTATCGATGCGATTATCTTTTGCAGACTCTCTTCAATCGTAACTACCGAAAGTAATTCCTTGGTAAAAGCTCTTTGTGGCACTTTATGACAATTGGCAACGATTTCACCAGTAGTATTATTGCGATACACCCATGCTGTTCCCAGAGTAATCGTAATGTGAGTAGCATGGATTAAATCATTTCGAAAGTTTTCCACTATGGTATTGAGCCTGTGGAGCAAGGCTTCCTTCTCTTGTGAATCTAATTCGGAATGCACATCAAAAGAATGCCATAAGTCATTGTGAAAGAAAATATCGTCTTGCGAAAAATTTGTCCCTGAAGCTGTTTTCCGAATTATTTTCTCGATGGAAACCGGATTAAAAATGATTCCGAAGGGATTGACCGTATGCTGAAATTTGAAGTAATCGAATTTTTCGCCGATGTTTTCAGCAAAACAAGAACCCAAAGACACTATTCTTGAAGCGTAGTCAATGGGATTGCTACTTTTAGGAATAGGTATTTGGGTTCTGAAATGCATACTAAGTTTAGTTTAATGCAAACTTAGTAATTTTTATTAATAGTAGTATTGGAATACTATAGATCCTCTGCTGGCAGTAACCGGATAATTGGTGTTATTGTACGTATACTGAATCTGATCATTTACTGAATTTGCGGCCGAAACCCCAGTGGTGGAAATCGAAGTGATATTATTCATATTTCCGTTTAAAGCGGTATCATGATACGTTAACTTATCGAATCCAAGTATACCTTTATAAGGGGAATTTTTGGTGTCGTAGGTGTAATTATTAACTTCCGTAACAGGGCTTCCGTTAACGGTTCTGTAGGTTTCCATGCTGGAAATTCTTCCGTTTGTAAAGAACACTTTTCTGTTTACAATCTGTGCGCTTGTTGAAACGACATCACCACGATAACCTGCCACAGAAACAGTCCCGTCACTATTGTAACTAAATGTAGCTCGGTACGTAACCGTATTGACAGCATTCACTCTTCGGTAATTAATCAACCGATTGTCTACATTATACTCATACAACTCTTTAGAGTTCAAAACATTATCGGTAAAATAATCTCGTTCCGTAATAAGGTTCCCGGTATATACATAATCGACATGTCTTCCATCCGAAGAAGTCACTCTGACAAGCTTACTACCACTGTAGGTATAATTATCTGTAGAAACACTGGTTCCGGAATTGGTAGTTGCCACAATTCTTTTTACCAGAGGCAAATTTGGATTTAATTTAGCATCGGTTTCTGAATCAGAAATAGTATCAACAAATTCATCATTAGAACACGAAGCCAGGAGCGCTATCGCAATCATCCCTAAAACACTACTAAGTCTTTTCATAATTTTTTAAGTTTTTGATTAAACTTTAGCAAAGAAATAAAAAAATTGACAACGAATATGCATTTTAACGATTTTTTTTGACTTTAATCGATTAATTATCAGTTGGTTATGTAAAAATCCTGTTAAAAAACAATTGTATTACTTTCCGAAGTGCATCTAAAGGCCGCTAAAATAACGTTATAAAGGAAAAAAAATCATAATATTTATACAAAATACTGATTTACAACAAAATAAAAAACCCAAATCGAATTGATTTGGGTTTTTTATTATATTAAAGTAAACTATTCGTAGAAATATTCAAAAATCAAAGAAGGACCATTATTATCCCTAGGATCTACAGCTGTCGCTTTTGACAAAAAATTATCTGTATTATAAACATTTACCATTTCGTCTACATCTACAACATCATTAACAGAACTAGCATATGTGATTGTCGTTACATTATGAATATTTTGAAAATTTCCCTGATCATAAAAAGCTAATTTATCATACCCCAAGATTAGACTCGTAGGTGCATTTGCCGAATCATAAGTATAATTTGTAGACAACGTTTCCAAATTCCCGTCAATAAACATATAACTTTCAATTTTACTCACCAATCCGTTTTCAAAAAAAACCTTTTTATTAAGATCGGTAGGCGTATCTTGATTAACCGAATCGCCGGTATAAGCAGAAATTGAAATTGTTCCGTCATTATTATAAGTATACACGACTTTATATCCTGTATTACCCCTTATTTGTTTACGGGCAATTAACTCATTGTCATTATTATACTCGAGAAAATTAACCTCTTCCAAAACATTATTCTGAAAAAATTCAATCTTAGTTATTAATTCACCGGTATAAGTATATTTAAAATAGCTCCCATCAGACGAAACCATTCTGGTTAACTTATTACCATCATAGTAATAATCTTGGGTAGTATTACCAGTGGCTCCAAAATTTGCCGTCGCTCTCTTTAATTTAGTCCCATTTATATTAAAGCCTGAATCGGAAGAAGCTCCACCATCATCTGAACAAGAAGAAATTAACAATACTAAAACGCTGAATAGACTAAAAAGCTTTTTCATTTTATTTTTTTAAATTTTAACAAAAAAAAGAAAAAAAACACCTCTAGACAAATGGTTTTATAAAAAAAGAAAACCCAAATCAAATTGATTTGGGTCTTTTATTATTTCATATAGATAAAGTTATTCATAGAAATATTGAACAGCAATTACATGTTCGGAACCTTGCTGTGTCTCTGTTTCTGTTATCGGATAATTTTGAGAGTTATAAGTATACACTGTACTTGAAATTGGCTGATTTACACCTAAAGTAGTAGTGTGTAGATTACTTGTCATATTATTTAAATAATTTGTTCCATAATCTGTAAATGCAAACCAAATTTTATCATACCCCTTAACATTTTTCATCGGTTGATTTTTATCGTCATAAGTATAAGTATGTGTTATTGTATGAGCAGGTGTACCATCAAATTCCGGTGCATATTCCTCAATCTTATCAGAGTAAATTTTCCCTTCTCTGTAAAATTCAGTTTGTGAAGAAACATCTCCTGTAAATTCTTCATAAGAAACAGTTCCATCAGAATTGTGGGTATATAACACCTTGGAACTTCCACCGCCTTCGCCTAAATAATCAAGCCATTTGGCCTCGATTAATTTACTTTCACTATTATAGGTATAGACAAAAGCTTCATACCTAGCATCATTTTCATCAAAAGATTCAGATTTAGTAATCAAATCCCCTGAATAAGTATAAACTTCATATGTTCCGTCATCATTCGTTATTCTTTGCAACTTGTCGCCGTTGTAGGTTAAAATACTTGTAGTAACAGCTCCATCCCAATCTGTTTCTATAATTTTTTTCAATAAAACAGTAGCTGAAGAATCATTCGAAGAACTGTCGCTGTCACTTGAACATGACGCGAATAAAAGTGCCAACGCACTAAAAGCGTAAATAAGTTTTTTCATAAAAATTTTGATAAATATTTTTTTACAAATAAAAGAAGTATTACTGTTATAAAAAAGCCAGCTTTTGTTAAATAAAAAACCCAAATCAAATTGATTTGGGTTTTTATTATTTCATATAGATAAAATTATTCGTAGAAGTATTGAGCATTTATAACATCTTGTGATCCCATTCCATCTGAATCTGAATTTAGGACGGAACTTATTGGATAATTCGTTGCGTTATATACATACGTAGTGTTGTCTGTAACAGCTTCATTTGATGACAACGCATATGAAATTCGGTTCTGACTGCGTCCAAAAGACTCATATTCGCCGGCAACTTCAAAAGCTATTTTGCTAAATCCTGTCACATTTTTAAAAGGACTGTTCTTGCCATCAAAAGAACTAACACGGGTATAATTTATAACTCCACCTGACATTGACTTTTCTACAACTTCACCATCTTGCAATTGTAAAGTTCCTGTATAAGTTGCATAATTAGCATTACCTATTAAATCTTCCGTCTCTCTTGTAAAAGAAACCGTATTATCAGCATTATAAGTATAAGTTGTCGTTCTTTCAGTTTCATCATCACGCTTCTTGTATACAACTAAAGCATCTGTTTCGTTATATTCAAAAAGATCCTGATAAATCAAAGTATTTAAATCAGTATAATATTCAATTTTGGTAATTAAATCTCCAGTATAATAATACATAGCATAACCACCAACTGAATAATCAGCTCTGGTTAATTTTGTCCCATTATAAGAGTACAAAATTGTTGAATTATAATAATCCCCTGGATCTGCATTCTCTGAACTATAAATTATTTTTTTTATCAAAGTTGCACTTGAGGAATTGTCAGCAGTATTGTCGCTGTCGCTGTCACTTGAACATGAAGCGAATAAAAGTGCTAATGCACTGAAAACATAAAGGAATTTTTTCATTTGTTTTTTTTTAGTTATTCTTACAAAATAAAACTTAAAATGAATAATAAAAAAGCCAATCCACAGCGAATTTGTTATAAAAAAAGCCCAAATCGATAACAATTTGGGCTTCAATTAAATATAATCAAAATCTTACTTCACAAATTCAACCGCTTTTTCCAAGGCTTCTTTAATTCCTCCTACATTTTTACCTCCGGCTGTTGCGAAGAACGGTTGTCCTCCTCCGCCACCCTGGATGTATTTCCCAAGTTCACGAACCACTTGTCCTGCATTTAAGCCTTTGCTTTCCACTAATTCTTTTGAGATGTAAGACGTCAGCATCGGTTTATCATCTGCGGCTGTTGCTAAAACCAGGAACAAATTATCTTTGTTTTGTCCTAACTCGTATGCCAGATCTTTAGCGCCGTTGGCATCCAAATCAACTTGTATCGCTAAGAAATCAATTCCGTTGATATTTTGCAATTGAGCAACCAATTCCCCTTTCAGGTTTTTCGCTTTCTCTTTCAGCAATTGCTCAATCTGTTTTTTCAGTTTCGTATTTTCGTCCTGTAAAGAAACTACCGACTTGATTACGTCCTGTGGATTTTTCAATGTCTCTTTAATTTCTTTTAAAGCCAACTCCTGAGCCGCAAAGAACTGTTTCACCGCATCATTCGTAATCGCTTCAACACGACGGATTCCAGCCGCTACTGCTCCTTCGCTTGTAATTTTGAAATGCCAGATTTCAGCTGTATTCTTCACATGAATTCCTCCACACAACTCCATGCTTTCTCCGAATTTGATCGCACGAACATTATCGCCATATTTTTCTCCGAATAATGCCATTGCACCTTCTTCAATTGCCTGCTCGAACGGAATACTTCTTCTTTCGATCAGCGGCAATTGCTCCTGAATTCTCGCGTTCACGAAATCTTCCACCTTTTGTAATTCTTCATCGGTCACTTTTGCGAAATGCGAGAAGTCGAAACGCAGGTAATTAGGTGCTACCAACGATCCTTTCTGCTCCACGTGTGTTCCTAAAACCGAACGCAATGCCTGGTGCAACAAGTGTGTAGCCGAGTGGTTACTCGCTGTATGATTTCTTAAATCTGTATTTACTTTTGCCACTAAAGTACCGTTTACATTTTCCGGTAAGCTTTTAGCAAAATGCAGAATTAAGTTATTCTCTTTTTTAGTGTCAATGATTTCGATAGTTTCATTTGCCGATACCAAAGTACCTTTATCACCAACCTGACCTCCTCCTTCCGGATAGAACGGCGTGTTGTTTAATACGATTTGATATAATTTTCCGTCTTTTTTGGAATCTACTTTACGGAATCGTGTAATTTTCACCTCGTTCTCCGTTTGATCGTAACCTACAAAAGTTTCTACATTTCCGGGAACCAAGATGTTCCAGTCTTCAGTTGAAACTTCCGAAGCCGCACGCGAACGGTCTTTTTGTTTTTTTAACTCGGCTTCAAATTCCGCTTCATTATAGGAATACCCTTTTTCTTTTAAGATAAGGGCCGTTAAGTCTTTCGGGAATCCGAATGTATCGTACAATTCGAATACTTTTTCACCTTTAACTTCTTTGCCTTGCGTTTCAGCAACAACCTTTTCCAATAACTGCAACCCTTGATCCAAAGTTCTTAAGAAAGACGCTTCTTCTTCTTTGATTACGTTGGATACCAAATTTTTCTGAGCCACAATCTCCGGAAAGAAAGCCCCCATTTGGTTACTCAACACCTCAACTAACTGATAGATGAAAGGTTCTTTCGTATTTAGGAACGTAAATCCGTAGCGGATAGCACGACGTAAAATACGACGGATTACATAGCCGGCACCACCGTTTGAAGGCAACTGACCATCGGCAATAGCAAACGCTACCGCACGAACGTGGTCTACAATTACACGAATGGCAATATTGGTTTTGTTTTGCTCTTCGCTGATGTCTTTTATTTCGTTACTGGTATATTTTTTACCTGTGATTTGTTCTACTTTTTCGATTAGCGGCGTAAACACATCGGTATCGTAATTCGAGGTTACGCTTTGCATCGCCATACACAAACGCTCGAAGCCCATTCCGGTATCTACGTGTTGTGCCGGAAGTTTTTCCAATGAACCATCCGCTTTACGGTTGAATTCCATGAATACGTTGTTCCAGATTTCCACTACCTGCGGATGATCGGCGTTTACCAAGTCACGACCTGAAACAGCTGCTCTTTCGGCATCGGTGCGTAAGTCGATGTGGATTTCAGAACATGGTCCGCACGGCCCTTGGTCACCCATTTCCCAGAAGTTGTCTTTTTTGTTTCCTAAAATGATACGATCTTCTGAAACATATTGCTTCCAGATATCGAAAGCGTCTTGGTCGAACGGCACATTTTCTGAAGGATTCCCTTCAAACACGGAAACATACAAACGGTCTTTTTCCAGTTTCAACACTTCTGTCAAGAATTCCCAAGCCCAAGCCAACGCCTCTTTTTTGAAGTAATCGCCAAACGACCAGTTCCCTAACATTTCGAACATGGTGTGATGGTAGGTATCAAAACCTACGTCTTCCAAGTCGTTGTGCTTTCCGGATACACGAAGACATTTTTGCGTATCGGCTATTCTTGGTGATTTTGGTGTTCCGTTCCCAAGGAAGAACTCTTTAAACTGCGCCATCCCGGAATTGTTAAACATCAAAGTCGGATCGTCTTTTAAAACAATCGGTGCAGAGGGCACAATTAAGTGTCCTTTGCTTTCAAAAAAATCAAGGTAAGCCTTACGAATGTCTTGTGATTTCATTTTTTTATTTATTTCGGCGATGTGATTCGCACTAATTTTATTTCGATTCAAAAAGGTAAAATGGCTGTTCTCCTAGCCCTGATTGGAGAGGAAATCCTGGCATTGGGAGATTGTCCGGCAAGCTCGCAATGACAGATTACAACGGAAAGCAGGAATATGGATTACAAATAAGCCAAATGTTTCGCTTCAAAAAATCAATTGCTTTGAAACATTTTTTAAATTTGTTCGTATAACCCCTACAACCGATTAACCAACACCATTTTACAAGCAGCAAAAATAGTATATTTTAGAACATGTCGAAGGTAAAATATATTTATGATTCCGAAAAATTGGCCTTTCTCAAAATCAAGCCGAAGAAAGGGCGAAAGTTGGGCTATTTTGCCTTGTTTTTGGTGGCTTCGGCCTTGTTTGGCTTTTTGTGTTTTGTGATACTTTTGAACACCTCGTATTTCGAAACCCCTAAAGACAAAATTTTGGCCCGTGAAATTGAAAACATGCGAATCAATTATGCGCTGCTTGACAAACGTGTGGAGCAACTAGACGAAACCATGAGCGATTTGGAAGCGCGTGACAACAATGTATACCGTGCTTATTTCAACAGTTCACCGATTGATGCGGAAAAAAGGAAAGGAGAAGAACCGGGTGCAAACCGATACAAACAACTGGAAGGCTATAATAATTCGGATTTGGTAATATCTACGACTAAACGTTTAGACATCATTTCGAACCAGATGGCTTTTCAGTCGAAATCGCTTGATGAAATTCATAAATTAGCCAAAGGGAAAGAAAAATTACTGGCTGCAATTCCAGCGATTCAACCGGTAAAAAATGAGGAATTAAGACAGATGGCTTCAGGTTTCGGATACCGAAGCGATCCGTTTACCAAGATACGGAAGTTCCATAAAGGGATGGATTTTACGGCAAGAACCGGAACACCGATTTACGCTACGGGTGATGGTGTTGTGGAAAAAGCGGATGCCTCACTTTCGGGATACGGAAACCATATTGAAATCCGCCACGGTTTCGGTTATAAAACATTGTATGCGCATTTAAGCAAATACAAAACCAGACCGGGACAAAGAGTAAAACGAGGCGATGTGATTGGTTATGTGGGAAGCACGGGACGAAGTGAAGCTCCCCATTTACATTATGAAGTATACCAGAACGGAAAAGTGGTGAATCCACTGAATTTTTATTACGGTTCGATTTCGGCTAAGGAATATGTGTTAATTTCACAAATTGCCAACCAGGAAAATCAGTCGTTAGATTAGAGAAAAAAGAAGCAAGAGACAAGAGACAAGAGGAAAGACATTTGCTTTTCACTTATAACTCTTAACTCATAACTTATAACTAAAAAATGCATTTAGACTTACCAGAAAAAAGATATTACAGCATTGGCGAACTGGCCAAGGCTTTTGACGTAAACGCTTCCTTAATCCGTTTTTGGGATAAGGAATTCGATATATTGAAACCAAAAAAAAATGCGAAAGGCAATCGTATGTTTACACCCGAAGACGTAAAAAACCTTCAACTGATTTATCATTTGGTAAAGGAACGCGGTTTCACTTTAGACGGTGCAAAAGTACATTTAAAAGAAGGCCAGAAAAAAACGCTGGACAAATTTGAAATCATCAGTAAATTGGAAGCTCTTAAAGTACAGTTGACCAACATCAAAAACGAATTATAAGTAACAATTCACAAAATAATCGACTAATACAAAAATCAACTTAAATTTTAAAAAAATGAGAAAATTTGCACCAATATTAATCATTGTAGCCATTCTGGCCGTTATCGGGTTTTGGTATATCGGGATCAAAAACGGAGCCATCCGCGAAAATCAGGCGGTAGGAAAAGAATGGGGTAATGTGGAAACGGCGTATCAAAGAAGAAATGACCTTATCGGAAATTTGGTTAAAACCGTAAAAGGCGCTGCCGATTTCGAGAAAGGAACTTTGACTGCAGTTATTGAAGCGAGAGCGAAAGCTACTCAAGTAAGCATCGACCCATCTAATGTTACTCCGGAGCAATTGGCGCAATTCCAACAGGCACAAGGCGGAGTTTCATCAGCTTTATCAAGATTATTGGTAACCGTTGAGCAATATCCTGACTTGAAAGCAAACGCCAATTTCTTAAAATTACAGGACGAATTGGCCAGTACGGAAAATCAGATTTTGACAGCCAGAACCCGTTTTAACGAATCGGTTCAGAGTTACAACAACTATATCTTAAAAATCCCGAACAACTGGTTCTTGGGTGAATACAAGGAAAAACCATTCTTTGACGCAGTTGCAGGAGCAGAAAAACCAGTGGATGTTGAATTTAACTTTGACAAATAAACCAAGCGATGTCTTTAACTGAAGATTTTCTAACCCCGGAAGAAGAGAAAGAAGTTGTACACGCGATTTCTTTAGCCGAAAAAAACACTTCCGGCGAAATTAGAGTCCATATAGAAGCACATGCAGAAAAACCTCCTATCGAAAGAGCGAAGGAGGTTTTTCATCAATTGGGCATGGACAAAACCGAGGCCAAAAATGGCGTTTTATTTTATGTTGGCGTACAGGATCATTCTTTTGCCATAATTGGCGACAAGGGAATCGACGATTTGGTAGAAAACGATTTTTGGGACTGTACCAAAGATCTCATCATCGATCATTTTAAAAACCAACAGTTCAAAACAGGGCTTGTCGAAGGCATCCTGCGTGCGGGCGAACGCTTGAAAAAATATTTTCCATATAAGGACGATGATGCTAACGAATTATCTAACGAAATATCCAAAGGATAAATGACAAATTTCATTTTAAAAATGATCAAATTCTCGATTGCAATTGCATTTTTATTATTGCATCAATTAGGATTTGCCCAATTCGATATTCCTAAAAAACCAAGTTTTCAGACCAGTGTTTACGACTATGCGAATTTGCTGAATTCAGCCGAGAAACAACAACTTGAAGACAAACTGGTTCGTTATTCTGATTCTACTACCACACAAATCGTTGTCATTACCATTGAGGATTTAAAAGGCGAAGACATTGGTATTTTGACCCCAAAATGGGCGCACGAATGGGGCATCGGACAGGCCAAGGAAGACAATGGTGTTTTGGTTTTACTTTCCAAGAACGATCGTAAAATTTGGATTGCACCCGGTTATGGAGTCGAAGATCGATTAACAGCTGGTATCAATGGAGAATTGGTCCGCAACATCATCATTCCGGAGTTTAAAGCCGGAAGCTATTACAACGGTTTAGACAAAGGTGCGGATGCTATTTTTGATGTTTTAAAAGGCAAATACAAAGGCGAACGAAAAAGTGACAAATCAACGGGTGGCGGAAAAATTATTTTCTTCATTATCATCTTCATAATCATCATTGCGATTCTTTCCAGAAACAAGCGTGGTGGCGGTGGAAACAGCGGCCGTTTTTCCGGACCGGATTTAGGCGACATTATCATCTTGAGCAGTCTTGGCCGTGGTGGTTTTGGCGGCTTCGGAGGAGGAGGTTCTTCCGGAGGAGGATTTGGAGGCGGCGGCTTCGGTGGCGGCTTCGGCGGCGGAGGTTTTTCCGGTGGAGGCGCCGGTGGAAGCTGGTAACTTCAGACAGCAGATTGCAGTATACAGATTATAGATAAAAAAAGAGATTGCGAAAGCAATCTCTTTTTTATTTCATCCTACTTAACGTACTAAATACTTTTAAGAACTCATTGTACAATCGTTAACACTGCACAACAACTAATCAGCGTACCTTTAAGTAAAATTATAAGGTCATGAAAAATTATGCAATTAGGCTGGTATGGTTTACCACACTTTTTGTCTTTATTTTTACCGGGCTTTGCCAGACAAACGCCTTGCTCCCATTGATAAGCAGTTTGTTTATTTTGGGCAGTTTTCTTGTACCTTATATGGTTTACACTGTACTTAACGATGATTATGAGACCGATAAGAAATTTAAAGACTGGTATGCCGACAATCCTGAAAAGCATCAATTGCGAAAAAAGCATTTACATAAGATAAAAAACTAAAATTCCACAATCTTTTTTAAGAGGCTGCTTAAGCGGCCTCTTTTTTAGTACATCCAATTTCGGGAAGGCTTTTCTTTACCTGCGAATTTTTCAATTTTATACGTTAACGAAAACATCGCATATCGTTTCAATACCGTGTTTTCTTCGTCTCTTATGGTCGTTGCGGATATTGTTCTTGTAGCGCTTTGATTCTGATTCAGCATATCATAAACCTTAACTTTCGCTATAAATTTCTTATTGTAGAAACTGTAAGACAGACTGGTATTCCACAGATAGAAATCCTTTTTAAACCCATCCGAAATATTTGAATTGTAGGTGTATCCGAAATCATTTCCGAAAACCCAATTCTTTGGCCAGTAATTTGTGGTCTGAATATTAAACCTATGTATTCTGTTAAGTGACGAACTAATCGCATAATTTGTATAATTCGTTTCGTTGTACGAAAAATTATACGATGGAGCTATCGTCAACAATTCGCCATAATCATAATTAAAAAACACTCTTGGCGTCAGACGCAAGGCTCTTGCTTCATATATTTCCCCGTCTGTAAATCCTTTAGACAGTGCGTAATTAGCATTAATTCCAAAACCGAAACGGTATTTACTCGCTTCCTGTTTGATGCTCTTGCTCCAACTTCCCCCACCGTAAGAAGAATACGTATCGGATACATTCTCATAGGTAGTCAGGCGCTGACCTCCATCACCGTATGTGGTTGAAGACACTATCTGACTCTCATAGAAGTTCCCTCCGGCGTAAACATACACCCCTGATCGGCTGGCGTAATCATAGTTATTGAAGTTTAGATATAAGTTGTGGCTCTTTTCCAGATTCAAATCAGGATTCCCTGTAAATGTATTCAACGGATTGGACGAATCCAAAACCGGCAATATCTGACTGGCCGTTGGAAAATCAAATGAAAAATCATAACTTATCCAGATTTCTTTAGATTTATTCAGCTTATAATTAAAGAACATATTCCCAAAAGGAATCATATAATTCTTATTCAGATCCGTCGTGATTCCAAGATATTCGGAATGATTGTCAAAGTGCGAAATGGCCGTTCCTCCCGACATGGAGAGCGTAAATTTTTTCTTTTCCCAACTAAATCCGGCATTGGGACGAACTGTTTTCACAAACGAAGACATGAAATTTGTCAAACCTGCGTTCGGATTGGAATACGATTGCGAAGCCGAGTCAAAATCAAAGGCCTCACGGTCTTCCGATGTTCTGTTCCATTCGTTCGTAACTCCTACGTTTACACTTAACGAATCGACCACCGGTTCCACATAATTCAGATTCAGATTATACTTATCCTTCAGATTTCTATTCTTTTTTAACTGATCCCTGAAATCGTCAGGCTCTGCCCCTTCATAAAAAATAGTAGCCGATGTATTGGTGGCATTTATTTCGTCTTTATTATTTTCCTTATCAAAGGACACTCCTATATAACGTCCTTTTCTCTTGAAACCTTTATTGAAATAAAGTGAGTTTTTAAAGCTGTTCCCGTCACTCTCATCAAAAGTATTCGAAGTGCTTTCGTTTAAAAGGACGTTACTTTCATCTGTTGTAAACTGATACGATTTATCCCTGTCTTTTCCGTGAGATTTTGAAAATCTGGGAACCAAAACCACAGAAGTTGTGGAATCAATTTTATATTCAAATTCAAAATTCATATTATGTCCGAAACGATCGGAAGTTGTCTGCGAATTGCTTTCCATAAGAAGACCTCCTTCATCTGATGTCAAAAGGCTAGCCTGTTTTACCCTATTGTTATTTTTGGTATGCTGATCCGAAAAAAAGTAACTTCCTGAAGACTCCAAATCTTTAACCCATTCGTCGGTGTAATTAACACCCACAATATCCGACTGTGTAATTCCGGTATTGCCTCCAAAACGCATCCCGTTAACCCCGAATGATCCGTTATCGTTATAGTATGCCGAACGGCTACGGCCTCCCCCCATATTATCGAATATTTCATCCATAGAAAACCCGACAGAATTGATATTGTTGGAAGACGCTAAAACACTGAATTTCGTTTTATTCTTAAAATAATTTATCAGCCCACTGGCTTCATAACGATCATCGGTTCCGTATCCACCCATAAATTTGCCGAACATCCCTTTATTTTTATCCTCATCAATAGTTAAATTGATACTGGCATTATTCGAACTGGCCGACTTACCTGAAAGTTCTTCCTGTTTGGTTTTGAGATCCGACACCTGTATTTTATTGATGATATCTGAAGGCAGATTCTGCAGGGCAACTTTTCCTTCTTTATCAAAAAAAGGCTTTCCGTTCACCATAATTTGGGTTACTTCTTTTCCGTTCACGGTAATTTTACCTTCGGCATCAATCTCTACGCCTGGCAGTTGTTTCAGGAGGGTTTCAACATTCGCGTCGGGTCTGACTTTAAATGAAGCCGCATTAAACTCTAAAGTATCTTTTTTAATACGGATGGGAGGCGCATCTGCTTTAACAACAACCTCATTTAACATTTTGGATTGTTCTTTCAGAGCAATAACCCCAAAGTCGATAGTTTTTAAAAGTTCGTTGAAACTTTGCTTGTGATCTTCAAATCCTACCATAGACACTTTCAGGAAAACGGGTTGGGTAATCTTTTTAAAGGGTAGCGAAAAATTCCCGTTTTTATCGGTAATGGTATAATCTACAAGTGAAGAATCTTTGGCCATCGAAAGATAAACCGTTACGGATTCCATTGGAAGTTTGGTAGCTTCTTCAATAATTTTCCCTTTAATAGTAAAGGATTTTTGAGAAAAAGCACACATTGAAAACAGTGCAATAACGAACGTGAAAAAATGTTTAGGCATCGATAAAAAAATTGCGGTTAAAATGATTTCTCATTAAAACCGCAAATTAAAGTTTTTATTATGTAGGAATTTTATTTATTGTGTAAATTTTAACAGACTATTTCTGTCTGAAGTAAATATCGATCGGCACGCCCTCAAAATTATAAATTTGACGCAACTGATTTTCGATAAAACGTTTGTACGGGTCTTTCACATATTGCGGAAGATTACAGAAAAACACGAACTGAGGCGTCGGTGTCGGTAACTGCATACAATATTTGATTTTCACGTATTTTCCTTTCAATGCCGGTGGCGGTGTACGCTCGATAATCGGTAGCATCGTTTCATTGAATTTGGATGTAGAAATACGCTGTTTTCTGTTCTCAAAAACTTCAACGGCTGTTTCCAGAGCTTTCAGCAAACGTTGTTTTGTCAGTGCTGAAACGAATAAAATAGGCACATCAGTAAACGGCTCCAGTTCTTTTCGGATTCTCGCCTCATAATCACGGGCTGACATAGTATCTTTTTCCACCAAATCCCATTTGTTCACCAAAATCACGATTCCTTTACGGTTCTTCTCCGCCAGCCAGAAAATATTCTGATCCTGACCTTCGAAACCACGGGTAGCGTCAATCATAAGAATACAAACATCCGAATGTTCAATGGCACGAACCGAACGCATTACGGAGTAAAATTCCAAATCCTCTTTTACTTTCGCTTTTCTTCGGATTCCTGCAGTATCCACCAAATTGAATTCAAATCCGAAACGGTTGTATTTTGTATCGATGGCATCACGTGTAGTCCCAGCGATATCAGTAACCACGAATCGGTCTTCTCCAATCAATGCATTGATGAACGATGATTTTCCGGCATTAGGACGACCTACCACACAAAAACGAGGCAATGGATTTTCTTCTTCCGTAGCTTCCGGTAATTCCGGCAACACTTCCACCAGTTTATCCAAAAGCTCTCCAGTTCCGCTTCCGTTCATTCCGGCAATAGTGAAATATTCACCTAACCCTAAATTATAAAATTCGATGGCGTCTTTTTCACGCATCGCATTATCCACTTTATTAACCGCGATAAGGATTGGCTTGGTAACTTTACGAAGCAATTTTGCCACTTCAGCATCCATTGGTGTGATTCCTTCTTCCACATCCACCATAAAAATGATAGCATCGGCTTCATCAATGGCCAATTCTACCTGACGGCGGATTTCCCCTTCAAAAATATCATCCGAACCCTTAACGTATCCACCTGTATCAATAACCGAAAACTCTTTTCCGTTCCATTCGCTCTTTCCGTAATTACGGTCACGGGTCACACCGCTCACCGAATCCACGATAGCTTCTCTTCTTTGAATTAACCTATTGAAAAAAGTAGATTTTCCCACATTTGGTCTTCCTACAATGGCTACGATATTG
>NZ_DATIDM010000162.1:0-11116 GCF_035456225.1 Flavobacterium sp.
TTTCACCTTCTTATTCACTCTGATAACCTTCGGACAAACAACCCTTAAGGGAAACGTAACGTCTTTAGGAACTCCGTTAGAACTGGCCAACATTACAATAATCAAAACCAATCTAAAAGCAGCCACAGACAGTTTAGGAAACTATCAAATAAACGATATCCCGAAAGGCAAGCATGAAATTGTGGTATCGCATTCCGGATTTCGGCCGATTAGACAAAAAATAACGCTTTCTGACACGACCGAAATTATCGTGGATTTTGACCTGAAAGAAACTAATTCACTCGATGAAATCGTGGTAACCGGAACCTTAAAAGCAGTAAACCGTTTGGAAAGCCCGGTACCGGTGGAGGTTTACAAACCGACTTTCTTCAAAAAAAATCCGACCGCTTCCATTTTTGAAGCCTTACAAAATGTAAATGGTGTTCGTCCGCAATTGAACTGTAATGTCTGTAATACCGGAGATATTCACATCAATGGTTTGGAAGGACCTTACACTTTGGTACTTATCGACGGAATGCCAATTGTGAGCGGACTATCAACAGTATACGGACTTTCAGGAATTCCGAATTCGCTTTTGGAGCGCGTGGAAATCGTAAAAGGACCTGCCTCATCGCTCTACGGAAGCGAGGCCGTCGGAGGACTGATCAACATCATCACAAAAAATCCTAAAAACGCACCGCTTGTTTTTGCCGACGCATTTGCAACAACCTGGGGAGAAGTTAATGCCGATATAGGTTTCAAGTCCAATATTGACAACGCTGCTTCAATTTTAACCGGGATAAACTATTTCAACTACAGTAATCCGATAGACAACAATCACGACAATTTTACCGATGTCACCTTGCAGGATCGTATTTCCGTTTTCCAAAAGTGGAATTTCAAACGCAAAAGCAACAAAATCTTGTCTATGGCAGGGCGTTACTTTTATGAAGACCGTTGGGGCGGCGAAATGCAGTGGGAGAAAAAATACCGTGGCGGAAGTGAAATATATGGTGAAAGCATCTACACAAAGCGCTGGGAATTGTTAGGAGCTTACGAACTTCCGGTTGCCGAAAAAATGCTTTTAACCTTCTCTTATACAGATCACGACCAGAATTCAGTTTATGGAAACATCCCCTATTTGGCCCAACAGAAAATCGGTTTCAGCCAGCTCACATGGGACAAGAAAATCAACCGTCATGATTTACTTTTCGGAACTGCGTTGCGTTACCAATATTATAACGACAATACCACAGCAACTGACGTAGTCGATGAAAACTGGATTCCGAGTTTATTTGTGCAGGACGAAATGCGTTTGGCAGAAAAACACACTGCTATGGTGGGGTTACGTTATGATTACAATGACAATCACGGCAGTATTTTCACACCGCGCCTGGCTTACAAATGGGCTCCGGACGACAGTTCCATTTTGCGTTTCAATGCCGGAACAGGATTCCGAATCGTAAACCTTTTTACCGAAGAACACGCCGCACTGACAGGAGCCCGTGACGTTATCGTTCAGGAAAATTTAGAACCGGAACAATCATACAACGCGAATATCAACTATTTGAAGAAATTTTATTCCAAAGACGGGGATTACATTGCTTTGGAAACCTCTGTCTGGTATACGCATTTCACCAACCAGATCATACCGGATTATATTACTAATCCGACTCAAATCATTTACAGAAACCTTGATGGATACGCCGTTACCAAAGGAGCTAGTTTAAATGTCGATGCTGTTTTCCTGAACGGACTGAAAATCATTTTAGGAGCCACTTTCATGGACGTGACCAAAACGGAAAAAGACGTGACAACCCGACAAAAACTCACGGAAAAATTTTCGGGAACCTGGGCTGTTTCTTATCGCCTTAAAAAAATGTACTTGGATATCGACTATACCGGCAACCTTTACGGACCGATACACCTGCCATTGGCCGGCGAGTTAGATCCGAGGCAGGAATACTCACCAACGTGGAGCATCCAAAATATCCAGTTCACTTTCAATAAGTTAAAAAACTTTGAATTGTATGGCGGAATCAAAAATTTACTAAATTGGACCCCGAATAAAGGCAATCCGTTTATCATTGCCCGAGCAAATGATCCGTTCAACGAGAATGTGCAATATAATCCTGACGGCAGCGTTATGGTTACACCTGATAACCCCTATGCTTTAACTTTTGACACGAGTTACGTATACGGTCCTAATCAGGGCATAAGAGGTTTTTTCGGCTTACGGTATACATTAAAATAGATGAAACAACGAAATCTCATACTTCTCCTTTTCTTTATGGCATCGCTGAACGGTTTTGCACAACTGAAAACGTATTCGTTTGAAGAAGCCCAAAAATTAGAGCAGCAGCAGCCAAAAACCATTTTTGTATTTGTACACACTTCATGGTGCAAATACTGTAAAATGATGGAAAATTCCACCTTTAAAAATCCGGAGGTAGTTCAGCTACTCAACGATAATTTCTATTTTGTTTCTTTGAATGCAGAAGACAAATCGCCTATTGTATTTAAAAACCGAACTTTTACCTTTAAACCGAAAGGAAACAACACAGGCGTTCATGAACTCGCGGAAGAACTGGCTACCATAGACGACCAAATCGCTTATCCGACCTTTTCGATTTTGGACAAAAACAACACTATTCTGTTACAAATCAGTGATTTTACTGATGCCAAAACCATGATTGGTTTATTGAAAGAAGCTGCCGAATTTCATTAACAACATTCTAACAAAAATTACAATTTTACTTTGTAACTTTGCCACACATTAACCTAGAAATTTAAATTATGTATCCAGAAGAAATGGTAAAACCGATGCGCGCTGAATTGACAGAAGCCGGTTTTCAGGATTTATATAGCGCTGAAGAAGTAGAAAACGCTTTAGCAAAAGAAGGAACCACATTGGTAGTGGTAAACTCGGTTTGCGGTTGTGCGGCAAGAAATGCACGTCCGGGAGCAAAAATGAGTTTGGACAACAGTAAAAAACCGGACAATCTGATTACGGTTTTTGCAGGTGTTGACAAAGAAGCGGTTGATGCAGCCCGTCAGCACATGTTCCCGTTCCCTCCTTCATCGCCAAGTATGGCTTTATTTAAAAATGGAGAGTTGGTTCACATGTTGGAACGCCACCATATCGAAGGCCGTCCTGCAGAATTAATCGCAGAAAATCTAAAAGACGCATTCAACGAATTCTGCTAATAGATAAAAAAAACACAATTGAAACCACGTTTTACGTGGTTTTTTTATTTAATGCCTTATCTTTGTAGCAAATACCACCATAAATGCAAAAAATTATATCGTATCCAGTATCTGTTGTTTTCTATGCGGCTTTTGTGTTATGCCTAGTGGTATTTCATCCGATACAATGGATATGTTTAAATTTATTTGGGTATCAGTCACACAAGAAAAGTGTCGATTATCTGAACTTTTTGCTTGTAAAGTGTACCAATCTTTTGGGAACCACTTATCATGTTCAAAACAGGCATCTGATCCCAAAAAACGTTCCGGTAATTTTTGTGGCCAACCATCAGAGTTTGTTTGACATTGTTGGGATAATTTGGTATTTACGAAGTTCACACCCGAAATTTGTCAGCAAAAAAGAACTGGGCAGAGGAATACCAAGCGTATCGTTTAATCTGCGTCACGGAGGTTCTGTTTTAATCGACAGAAAGGATCCGAAACAAGCTTTGCCTGTAATTAAAGGTTTGGGCGAATATATTGAAAAACACAGACGTTCTGCAGTGATTTTTCCGGAAGGAACTCGAAGCAGAAACGGGGTTCCGAAACGTTTTTCGGAAAATGGAGTAAAAATTTTGTGTCGCTATGCGCCATCAGCGTATATTGTACCTATATCAATAAGCAATTCCTGGAAAATGCTCCGTTACGGACATTTCCCAATGGGATTGGGCAACCAATTACAATTCACCATTCATGAGCCTATGGCTGTTAAAGACTATCCTTTTGCAGAACTAATGGAGAAGACAGAAAATGCAGTGGTTCAAGGAATAAAAAATTAAAGTTATGTCACAACAAAATGTGCGTCTGGAAGTGATGCAGTTTCTGGAAAAGAATATAGATACTTTCGTAGAAAACTATCTTATCCCGGTTGAACAAATTTGGCAGCCAACCGATTTGTTACCGAATTCAGAAAAAGAAACCTTCCTGGAAGAAGTTACCGAATTACGTGAATTAGCTAAAGATTTACCCTATGATTTCTGGGTAGTTCTTGTGGGCGATACTATCACGGAAGAAGCCCTGCCTACCTATGAATCCTGGTTAATGGATGTTGAAGGGGTAGACCAGAAAACAACTCACGGAGATAACGGCTGGGCAAAATGGTTACGCCAATGGACGGGTGAAGAAAACCGACACGGTGACTTACTGAACAAATACCTGTACTTATCAGGCCGCGTAAACATGCGCGAAGTGGAAATGACAACCCACCATTTGATCAACGATGGTTTCGATCCGGGAACCGACCGTGATCCGTATAAAAACTTTGTATTTACCAGTTTTCAGGAATTGGCAACATACATTTCCCATAACCGCGTAGCGCAATTGGCTAAAAAATACGGCGACAAAAAATTGTCTAAAATCTGTAAAATTATTGCAGGGGACGAAATGCGCCACCATTTAGCTTACAGCGAATTCGTGGATCGCATTTTTAAAGTGGACCCAAGTCAGATGATGCTTGCCTTCGAATACATGATGAGAAAAAAAATCACCATGCCGGCCAACCTAATCCGTGAATCCGGGGAAAGCATTGGAACAGCGTTCGAAAAATTCTCCGAATCCGCGCAACGTATCGGAGTTTATACCGCGATGGATTATGTGGACATTCTTGAAAAACTAAACCAAAAATGGGAAATCGACAAAATCACCAACCTAACGGATGAAGCCGAAAAAGCCCGTGATTATCTGTTGAAATTACCGGCAAGAATGACCCGAATCGCAGAACGCATGGCAGTCCCTTCTGAAGAAAAAATCTTTAAATGGGTTACGCCTGCTTTGGTGAAATAATTTTTTTAGAAAATAGAATCAAGAGATAAGAACCAAGATAAATCCTTTCCTTACCGAAAGGATTTTTTTTAAACCTTACACCATGACCATAATTGACAATACTATCCGATTCGTAAAACAGCAACTCGAAAATGCAGAAGGAGGCCACGACTGGTTTCACATCGAACGCGTTTATAAAAATGCGCTTCTGATAGCCCAAGAGGAAACCTGCGATTTGACTGTGGTGAAATTAGCGGCTTTGCTTCACGACATTGCCGACAGTAAATTCCACGACGGAGACGAAAATATTGGCCCGAAAACGGCCCGTAACTTTTTGGAAAGTCAAAATGTTTCTGAAGAAATCATTCAGCATGTGATTGCCATCATTGAAAACATTTCGTTTAAAGGAGGCAATTTCGAAAAGGAATTCCATTCCAAAGAACTGGAAATCGTTCAGGATGCGGATCGTTTGGATGCGTTGGGCGCTATTGGTATAGCACGTGCATTTAACTATGGCGGATTCAAAAACCGACCTTTGTATAACCCAAACATTCAGCCTAAACTCGGCATGAGCAAGGAGGAATACAAAAAAAGTGAAGCACCGACACTAAACCATTTCTACGAAAAACTGCTGTTATTGAAAGAGAAAATGAACACTGAAACCGGAAAGAAACTCGCGGAGCAACGTCACGCCTACATGCAAGGCTTTCTGTCGCAGTTCTATGCGGAATGGGATGGGGAGAAATAGTGGGTAGTGAGCAGTCGCAGTGTTCAGTATTCAGTGGCAGTCCCTAATTCAGGAAGTTTAGTGCTTCAGAGGAAAAAATTTCTCCTTTAATTACATTAATTTCAATTTTGAGATAAACCGATACTCTATCTTCCAAAAGTCTCGCCAATTCTAAAAGTAAGGCTATAGTCATCTTTTCCAAATCCTACATCCACACCTATATTGACATTCATAGATGGAATAAGCCTATAACGCAATCCGGCACCGCCACCCGGTAATATTTGTGAATCAAAAACATCTGAAAACGATTCAACCGCCGAAGCCACTCCCAAAAAACCAACCATACCAAATTTTGACTGGTCAAATCGCCAACGGTATTCTGATTGGACTGCATATACCTGATCCCCCCTGTATTTACCCTGCGAATACCCTCGGATATCGTCACGGCCTACAACGGCCTGCCCTTGAAATGGTACATCTCCAGTAGCGACATTTAAATTTATACGGCCCAATAAAATATGCCGGCTGTCTTTTTTCAGGTCAAAAAACTGTGTATAATTTAATTGATAGCGTACAAAATCATTGTCGGTGCCAATCCACTCACGATAAAACTGATTTTTGAAATTCATAAATATACCCTTTGTTGGGAAGTAGACATCGTTTCGGCTGTCATTAGTAAATATATACCCGATATTGTTCATGTTTCGCTCGTCAACTGTGCCTTCAGATTCAAAAGTAGTTTTAGTATTGTTGAATTGAACATACAACCCTCCGTAAATTCTTCTCCAAATATTGCGTTGAACCTGTCCCACAACAATTACGCTTTCATTGGAATAATCTTCATATTGTCCTATATCATTTTCCACATCACCATCGAAATATTGATAATTCACATTTCCCACACCAAGGAATCCACGTAAGCGCCATAAATCCCGTTTTAAGTAAAATTGCTGGCTGAGGCCAATGAACCAGGTATCTTCGGCGGTATAAATCCCCATCAGCCCTGTGGTGGAAGCCGGCGATATAGTGTCCTTTTTATTGGCCTGATAAAAAGCCGATGTCGAAGCACCAAGAATAATGCCCTGCGTTCTGTTGTAGTTAATCAGGGGAATAGCTGCAAATCTTACAGCTTTTTTTGTTTTGGTGGAATCGGATGTAGCTTGCCCGAAACTGAATTGTGAGGCAGTTACTAAAACAATTGCTAAATGCAGCCATTTAAAATATTGTACCATCTGCCTTTTTATGTATTAGAATCCAACATTTCGTCAATCTGGGGCTGATGGGGATTTTGTGGCAATGATCAGGTTTTATCCCTATGTTAAATTTACGAAAAAAATTACATTTATAATCGTTTTTTTAGTTGCCTGGTAAGTATTGTAGTATTGGGTAACTTAAAAATGGAAATTGCTTATTTGTTGAATTAATTTTTGTCATAGAATGCGCAGCGCGGGAAGCAATCAATCGGTTAGCACCAACTGAAAATTGAGGGAATATTTGTCGCTTTTTTTCCATGATCCATCGTTAAAATGCCAAGAATCCGTATAGGTTTCCGTTTCATTTGCATCAATGGCAGGTTCATAAAAAAACCACTCTTTATTATGTGTCCCATACTGCCTGTTCTCTTCTAAAAAAAGATATTGAATCGCAACAAAAACACCTTCTTTAGGCATTTCAATATTTAGTTTTTTTAAATCAATTTCATTGACATGATGCCCTTTTTTGATTTGACAAATAATTGGCTCTGCATTAATAATTTTGCCTGGTGCTCCATTTTCATCTACAGCATATATAAACATCTCAACTTTTCTATTTTCTTTTGAAGAGAAAGTTCTAAATTTTAATTTACTCAAAAACAAATTTTCCTGATTGACGGTGGCAAAGTATTTTCCAGTTAAAACAGCCTGATTTTCTCTGTTTGTACAAACTACGGTAATATCTCCATTTTTGCTTTTCCCCAATTTGAAAGTTTTATTCCTCTTCGGCACAACAATCGTCACCTCATTTAATTGCTTGACATCATTCTCTAAAAATATAGAACTTACATCGGCAGCTATTTTAATGTGTAACGTTTTATAACCTACACATGAAATTTTGAATTCAGAATCCAAATCACTGTTCCTAACATAAAACAAACCCAAGGAATCTGAAGCTGTATACATTTTACTATCCTTCCAAATACTCGCATAAAGAACAGGTTTTTTATCCGTAGAATTAAAAATACTGACAGGCACTTGCGCATTTGTCAGATTACAAAAAAAAAGGAAGAGAGCTATTGTCTTATACATAATTAAATTTGAAAATATGATTAATCCGAAACAACGATTTCCATATTTACCGAGTACTTATTGTTTCGATTCCATTTATTATCACTGAAAGACCAGGTATCAAAGTCTTTATCAACGAAATTTATATAAACAAAAGGCTCATATACAAAGGAAGTCGGAAGTGCGCCGGGAAAGTGAGAATACTGCTTGTTTTGTTCCAGCAATAGTGTTTCAAGAACCACAAATAATCCATTTTCAGGAAATTTAATATTTAAATCATCTACTTCAAAATTGATCTTTCTCGTTCCTTTTTTAACTTTACAGATCAAATTTTCATTATAAAGCGGTTCCCCGGGAGCGCCGTTTTCATCAACAGAATAGAAGTGCACATTCAAAAGACGGGTACCTTCACTAGAGCCAGCTTTAAATTTAATCGACTTTAGAAAACCATTTATATTACCATTATTTGGAAAAAACTTCGCTGATTTACAACTTTTAGAATCGTATTGACCGGCGTAAGCAGAATCACCTCCACTTGCTTTTCCGAGTTTCAGTTTTTTTTCATGTTTTCTTTTTACGATTTTAACCTCCTCAAGTTGGACAGCTTTCGGCTCTAAAAAAATCTCACTTTCATTTTTATTGATTTTGAAAATCTTTTGCTGAAAACCGATGGCCGAAATTTTAAATTCAGCTTCAAGATCGCTTTTCTCTACAACAAAACGACCTATGGAATCGGCATTTTTATACATGTTTTTATCTTTCCAGATGCTGGCATAGGCTACCGGATTTTTATCAGCCGAATTAGTGATTTTTACCGAAACTTGTGCAAAATTAATTGCAGAATATACTAACGATAAAAGTAAAATGATTTTTTTAACCATAGCTAAATGTTGAAATACTGACAAAGCGGAAACTCATTTTCCATTTTGCAGAAATTCCTATTTGATTTGGGCTAAAATATTAAAAATGAAATTCAATTCTGACAACTGCATTCGTTGAAACGGGATTAACAACAAAAAACTTCTTTCCTGTTACAATTGAAATAAAAGTAAAAGGTGAAACTCCACGGCTTTGAGAACAATCAATCGGTTAGCACCAACTGAAAATTGAGTGATATCCCATTGTTTTTTTTCCAGACCGTATCCTGTCTGTACCATGAGTCCGTATAACCCTCCGTATAATTTGCTTCTATTGAGGGTTCGTAAAAATAGGAGTCTTTATTTTTTTCCGAATACTGCCTGTTCTCTTCTAATAAAAGATATTGGACAACAATAAAAATACCTTCTTTCGGCATTTCTATATCCATTTTACTTACGTCTACTTCCGTGGTGTGATTTCCCTTTCTCAATTTACAGATGATGTTCTCGGTATTGATAACCTTATCTGGTTCCCCTGTTTCCTTAACGGAATAAAACAGAATATTTACAATCCGGTTTTTAGTAGATGCAAACGTATTGAATTTAAACTTCTTAAGGAACAGCACTCCCCCTGTGGGATTCTTAAAAAATTTACCCATCTCTTCTGTCTGATTATCACTTTGTCCGCAAACTACAACGATATCGCCGCGTTTGGCTTTACCTATGACAAACTTCTTTTTATTTTTCCGGGCATGAATTTCCATTTCCGGCAACTGTACCACTTCTTTTTCCAAATAAATTACAGAATCCGAAGCACTTATTGAAACGGTTTTAGAAGCATATCCAACACTCGAAATGGTAAAAATGCCCTTAAGGCTTTTTGCATCGACTTGAAATATCCCCAGAGAATCAGCGGTCGTATAGACTTTTTCGTCTTTCAGTACGCTTGCATACGCTATTGCTTTATTTGTATTTTTATCTCTCACCGATACCGTATGCTGACCGAGAAGGAAAGAACTGTTTAAAAACAAAAGGAACAATACAATGTTTTTCATCTCTATATGTTTTTTAATTTAGCAGTAACAGCAACAAAAAAACGCTACAGGCTTAATGCAATAATAGTTCCCACTCCGAAAACCGAGAACTGTCAGATTATAGCTTGTCATAACTTAAAACAGTACTATTATACCACACCCTGTGCCAACATCGCATCGGCTACTTTTACAAATCCGGCAATATTGGCCCCTTTCACATAGTCAATGTAACCGTCCGGATTGGTTCCATAAAGCACACAAGCTTCGTGGATGTCTTCCATAATAGCTTTAAGTCTTTCGTCTACTTCCTCTCTTGTCCAGGTCAGACGCAAGGAGTTTTGCGACATTTCCAAACCGGATGTAGCAACCCCACCGGCATTGGATGCTTTCCCGGGCGCAAACAATATTTTAGCCTTGTGGAAAGCTTCAACCGCTTCAGGAGTACACGGCATGTTGGCTCCTTCGGCTACGCAAAAACAGCCGTTGGCGATTAAAGTTTTAGCCTCTTCCCCATTCAATTCGTTTTGTGTCGCGCAAGGCAAAGCAATATCGCATTTCACCTCCCAAGGGTGTTTTCCGGCGACAAATTCAGCATTCGGATATTTCTCGAGGTATTCATTGATGCGACCGTAGCGTACATTTTTGATTTCCATGATGTAAGCCAGTTTCTCGGCATCGATCCCGTCAGCATCATAAATATATCCGGAAGAATCCGAAGCCGTAACCACTTTCCCTCCCAATTGGGTCGCCTTCTCAATAGCATACTGCGCCACATTTCCGGAACCAGAAACCAAAACGGTCTTACCAGTAAAACTTTCGCCGCGGACAGCCAGCATGCTTTGTGCAAAATACACACATCCGTAACCGGTGGCTTCAGGACGGATTAACGAACCCCCAAAGGTCATTCCTTTTCCGGTAAGTACACCTGTGAATTCGTTACGCAGCTTTTTGTACTGCCCGTACATGTACCCCACTTCTCTTGCTCCTACACCGATATCACCGGCAGGCACATCCGTATCGGCGCCGATATGACGCGCTAACTCGGTCATGAAAGCCTGGCAGAAACGCATGATTTCAATGTCTGATTTTCCTTTTGGATCGAAATCAGAACCTCCTTTACCACCACCCATCGGCAACGTGGTTAAACTGTTTTTGAAAACCTGTTCAAATGCCAGGAATTTCAAAATGCTTAAATTAACCGAAGGGTGAAAACGCAATCCCCCTTTATAGGGTCCGATGGCCGAATTC
>NZ_DATIDM010000163.1:0-3459 GCF_035456225.1 Flavobacterium sp.
CAGCAAAAATAAAATCACCCCTTTCACGAATGAAGGGTTTTCTCTTTTTCGTACTCAGGTTTTTTAAAATAAATTGTTTGTAATTTCTCCCATCTGTGAAAATCGGTTTAATCTGTATAATCTGTGGACGAAATTTTCAGAAGCAGTCAGCAAAATTAAAAATAGAAAATTCAGTTAATTATATATTCGCAAAAAGGGACTGCTCGTTTGAGACAGTCCCTTTTTATTTTTGCACAATCCATCGTAAAAAGATTGCACTATTACACCAATGGATTCACACCTGTATTGCGTTACTTCTTATTCAATAATGATTTTCTTTACGAATAACTGACCGTCTTCTTTTTTGATATTAAGATGATAAATTCCCTTCGGACAGTCCCCCATATTGATTTCAATCTTATTGTCATTTTGTTGCACGGTAAAATTATTGATTTTCTGCCCTAGAAGATTATACACCGCTAATTCGTGAATATCAATATTGTTTTTGGTTTCGATAGTAATGTAGTTTTTAGCCGGAATCGGATAGACGCGGATATCCTCGGTAAATTCATTTGTAGCCACACCCAGCGCATTAAGGCTGTTTTGTAAATTACCGGTTTCCATGGTACCTAAACCATTGGTGGCTTCCCAAAAATTGTACGTCGATGACCCGTCAGAAGCTGTACGTCCGAATTTTTCCGAATAGTCATCCAACAAACTCCATTGCGCGGCTGTAAGTGGTGTATCGGTTAAACAAATCACCAATAATTTGAAATTCTTCTGTGAAGTGGTAGAGGAAGGATTTCTGGTTCCTAATAGCGTTTGTAGCGATGCCGATGTATAGGTAGTTCGGGTTGTAGCCTGGAAGGTATCTGTAGTGCCGTCGGAACTATATGAAGTAATTCCCCTGAACACATCGAAATTGTTTACACCCGAAAGCGGTATCATTCCCATCAGATACAATTCGAACTGGGTGTACGGAACAGAATTTCCTCCGTTGGCATTCAGTCCGAAAGTACCAACGCTGTAGGAACCGCCTCCATTAGCTACAAGCGTGCTTTGCTGAAATCCTCCAAGTTGTCCTTTATTGCTTCCTCCGGTAAATCCCCAATGCGGCTGGTAGGCAAACGATGTCAAACCGGTTCCGTAACTTGATACGGATTCTGTTTGCAGGCAAAAATTCCCCCAATTGTGCATCAATTCGTGTAAAGAAGGGCCTGCTCTCAAATAATCTCTTCTGGCTAAATGCATAACGGCTTTCAGTTTTCCGGCCGATCCGTAACTGGCACAGTCGTTGTAAGTAGACATCCCTATTCCCGTAACGTTATTGGACACTTTCATCAATTGGCCCGATGCCAGGTTTGAAGGTCGCGTGTCTTCATTTAAGATTAAAAAAATGAAATCGAAATGATCCTGAAATTTGACGTAGATGTCCTGAAAAAGCGCCTGTCTAACCGCGGCGTTATTGAATTGATCATTTGCTTTCCAATTGCTGTATTCGGTAGGTGTCATCTGTAACGATGCAACTCGATTGTTTGGGTGAAGCTCAATGGGATGTGTTTGCGACTTCGCATTTTGCATCAGAAGAAACAAGCAAAAGAAAAGGGGTAATTTTAGTTTCATAGTGGGTTGGGTTTTTGGTTTTTATAATTAGTTATGACTGTTTTTAAAGTCGAAATGTTTGATTTTTCATGAATTTCTGTTCTGAATCGGCGCGATTGATCAATATGTTTAAGTAAAAAATTAACATAAAAACTGTTTTATTTGTCATTTTTGTCCCAAATATAAGTAATTAGTTCCCAATTGTTATAATTTTAAATGTTTTTTGAAATTATTGATACATAAGAGAAGGATGTCAGGTTTTGCAGCAAAAGCACTTCCCCCGGTAGTGGAGGAGAAAAAAGACTATTCGATAATTTTTGTGTTTTTCAAAATTTTAAAGCCCCTGCTAGCGCGAGCGTCCCGCTCGTACTACAAAGAAAACCAACAAACTACAACCCTAAAAAAGTTGTAGTTTTTTATTTCAACCAACTACTTGCCGGTAATGATTAAAAATTACCAATTGCACATGTCTCAGTTTATTCTTATATTTGATAGTGAGTCAGTTACACAAAAACCGACACTCCCCATCTACATCTAAAGCTATAGTTTCAAAAGAATTATTTCCCACGCGAGGGTGTAAAGAAATATTCTATTGAAATACGTATTTCATAGTCATACTCAATTTTGAGACAACACAACCAGACAATCGATGTTTATTAAAAACAACCAAAAAAATAAGATATAATGAATAATCAAAAAATCACACCCTGTCTTTGGGTTGAAAAAGATGCTAAAGCGGTTACTGAATATTATCTGTCCATATTTAAAGACGGCAAACTGAAAGACTATCGGCTATTTGAAAATATGCCGGATGAAAACGGCAATGGCAATGATGGCAGTTTTGAAACGGCTGTAATGGAACTTGCAGGTGTAGAATTTTCCATTCTTGCCGCAGGACCCATGTTTAAATTCAACGAAGCTATATCACTCGTTATAAATTGTAAAGACCAAGACGAGGTTGACTACTATTGGGAAGCACTCACTTCCAATGGTGGAGAAGAAGGGGTTTGCGGATGGTGTAAAGACAAGTATGGTTTGTCATGGCAAGTTGTCCCGGTCGAATATTTTGAACTAATACACAGTAGCGATTCATCAGTAAGGGAAAAAGCACTGATGAACACATTTAAGCAAAAGAAACTAATACTTTCAGAACTTAAATAGGCTTAAATTATTGACAAATACAGACAAAGTGGAAACGGTGACCGGAAAGATCTATTTTTAAAAAAATTACTAAACCCTCACAATGAGTTTTATATCCCATTTTTTTTTGGGGTTTTACACAGCTATGCTTTTCTGAAATTAAGTAAGACGTCTTAATAAAATCAACAAAAACTATGTTTCTATGAGGTTTTAAAAAATATAAATTGAATTACACCCAACGGGTTGACTTAATAAATAAACAAGCATGAGAAAATTGATAATGTGGAACGTTATAACTCTTGACGGCTATTTTGAAGGAAATCAAAATTGGGACTTGTCTTTTCATGAAGTTATATGGGGAGATGAACTCGAAAAATTAAGCATTGAACAATTACATGCTGCAGACTATCTTGTATTTGGACGGGTAACGTATGAAGGCATGGCAGATTACTGGACTAAAGCAGAGGGAGAAATTGCCGATCTGATGAACAATATACCCAAAATTGTTTTTTCAAAAACACTGCAATCGGCCGACTGGAACAATACAACATTAATCAGGGAAAATGCTTCAGCTGAAATTAGAAAATTAAAAGAACAGGGTGACAAAGACCTATATGTATTCGGTAGCGCAAATCTTTCAGAAACTTTCACAGAGGATAATCTGTATGATGAGTACCGCATCGGAATAGCGCCGGTTATTTTAGGCAGTGGTCGGCCACTCTTCAGACAAGGCACTTC
>NZ_DATIDM010000164.1:0-31405 GCF_035456225.1 Flavobacterium sp.
ATGCTGCTAAATTCCTTTAAAAAAAGTTAAAAAAATGATTTTTTATGACTTTGCTCATATAATAGTTGTGGAATAGCTTGTAAATTGCAGTTGTTAATTTGAATAACATTTAAAAAAAACATTATGAAAAAATCGATTAAAATATTGTTGTTAGTCGGCTTGTTTGCCGTTTTTGGGTGTAAAAAAAGCAATGAAGCTCCGGCAGAAGCAACAGGAGATGCAGCTCCAACCGAAGCGGTGGGACAATCTGGGGTTGTTGATGAAACGTCAAGTCCGAATATAGTTCAAACAGCCGTTGCAAGTAAAGACCATACTACTTTGGTAACAGCCGTTAAAGCGGCCGGATTAGTAGATGCTTTAAGTAATGCCGGTCCGTTTACAGTTTTTGCTCCAACCAATGCAGCCTTTGAAAAATTACCTGCGGGAACCGTTGAGGGCTTGTTGAAACCGGAAAAGAAAGAGGATTTAAAATCGATTCTGGAATATCATACTTACGTGGGCGTTCTGAAAACGGATTATATGCAGGACGGACAGGAATTTGAGATGGTAAATCCTAAAAAAATAAAAATCACGAAAAAAGACGGAAAAACCTATGTTAACGGTTCTGAAATTGTAGCTTCCATCGAAACTTCAAACGGAATCATTCATGTGATTGGAGACGTCCTTTTACCAAAATAAAAACAGGAATTATTAATTCAAATTTCCTATTCTGAATTTGTCAGAGAAAAAAGCGCTAATTAAAAGTTAGTGCTTTTTTGTTTTTAAAATCTATTGTTAAGTAAGTGTTTTAATCATAAGGGCATTCGCAATGTTTGCTGCCCGTTCTTTGATTTCCTCTGCCTTTGTGCCGGAAAATAAGTCATCAATCGTTGTTGTAAACAATACTAGCCAATGGTTGAAATGTTGTTGTTTCAAAGCGCTTTTTCGGTGTAATTCCTGATGAATGTACATGGGGTTCCCATCATAATTCCCGTTGTGAAATAGTATGTTTTCCCAAAAGTCATACATTTTAGGAAGGAGATTGTCCCAATTCACTTGAGCTACATCATTAAACAAATATCCTATTACGACATCCGTTTTTACTTTTTCAAAAAAAGTATCCACCAATTTTTCTATGTCTTTTTTATTCCTGATATCTTTTTTCATTTTCAACAGTTTGAGTGGTTGGAGTTAGTAAACAGGAAATTGGTTCTGACATTGTTATAAATCTTTCCGGTTGAATTTTTTCAGCGAAATGAAAAACGGAATAATTGCCCATAAGGTCAATAAAAGAAACGAAACGATAAGCCCCGCCGTATTACCGAAAAAATCTTTAAATATGGCTCCGGTATATCCCATCATTGCAGAAACGTCGAGATGGAGTAATATTTGAATCCGGGCTAAATCTATCGGGCTCAAAGCAGTTAGTGCCACCATTGCATTTTCGATGGGATAGTCTTCCAGCTGAAATAATAAAAACAGAACAATACCATCAAACAACAAGGCAAAATACAACCAGAGCATGATGGCGATTCCAATGCCTTTGGCTTTGTCTCTCGTCAGGATCGAACTCAAAAAAGCCAATGCTACAAAGATGACTGAAATCAGACAACCCACTATTATCATCATAATACCCACGATGTCCGGTGAATTTACCAACAATGGAATTCCGGCTCCAATGAAAAAAGAATATACCATTGAGGATGCCAGGCCGATGAATAAACTAAACCATATTTTCTGGCGTTTAACGGGCTGGCTGAGCAGAAGTTCTATAAATTCAGCGCTATTGTAAAGATAAATGGTTGAAAAAAGAATGGAAACTAATGGTACGGTAAATAATATTACATTCAGAATGGTAAGTAAACCCTTTGCGGAATTGTCTTCCAAAGCAAACGAACTCCACGACAGAATAGCCAAAATAAGTGTGTATCCCAACACAATTTTGTTTTTGACAATATCCAGTAAAATGATTTTAATTATCCTGTTCATTTTTTGCGCTCTTTAAAATTTTAGCAACCGCTTTTGATATTTTATGTTCGTTGGTCTCCAGTTTCAGATCGTCAACTTTTTTATGGAAAAATACTTTTCCGTCCTGCATGAAAATTAGTTCTGTAATTAAATCGTCAAGTTCGCTGAGTAGGTGGGATGTGATTAAGATGAGCTTTCCTTTTTTCTTTTCCTGTATGATTTTTTCTTTCAGGATTTCAGAAGCTAATGGGTCTAAACCGGCAGTTGGTTCATCCAAAATCAAAACATCGGGATTGAATAAAAATGCTAAAGTGGCGCTCACTTTTTGCGTGGTTCCTCCTGATAGGGTACGCATCTGCTTGTTGAACATTTTTTCCAATTGAAATGCTTTCAGCAGATCTTCATCTAATTCCTGATTGGTGTTTCGGATTTGCTTTATCATCGTTATAACCTGACCGATAGTCATATTATCGGGATAGCGTCCTATTTGCGGCATATAGCCAATTCTTTCCCTGTACTGGTATTCGTTTTGAATCGATTTTCCGTCAAATGAGATCATTCCTTTATCCGGAACAACCATTCCTAAAACAGATTTTATGAGAGTTGTTTTTCCACAGCCGTTCGGACCGATTAGCGCAATGCATTCTCCTTTGTTACAAGTGAGATCCACACTTTTCAGTACGTCTAATTTTCCGAATTTTTTATTTAAATCTTTGATGCTTATCATAGGGGCAAGGACTTCATTAATGGCGTATTGTCTATAAAATTATCAGGGGTAATGCTTGGTAAAACTTTTTCGGATTTGTCCAAAAGCGTTATCATGAAACTCCGGTACAGCAACATGGTAGGCGGACTGGATTCGGTTAAAACCGCAAATAAACTCAGCGGATGGTAGGGGACATCACCCACACCGTTTTTGTCTAAATCGTATCCTTCGTATTTATCCCAATAATTGCTGTTGAATGTGTTTAAAACCAAGCTTCCATTTGTGCTGATATCAAAAGTGTTTTTCAGGTAGTTGTTATTGACGATCTCATTGTCCATGCAACTCGCCTGGATTTTCATGCCCCAACCGTTGGAGCTGAAAACATTCTTTTCCACTTTTATACGTGAAGTGCCTTCCATGTAAATTCCCGAAGTGTTTTTTGAAAAGCGATTGTTGAAAATATAACTGTCCGCAATTTCTTTGAGCAGTAACCCGTAGGCAGAATCACCCCAGTTTTCCTCAAAATAATTGTTAAACATTTTTACGTTTTTGGTGAACATCACTGCTACACCGGCACCATTATTCTTAAAAACATTGGTAATGTAAGCATCATCGTTGGAGAACATAAAGTGCAACCCGTATCGAATGTTTTTGAATGAAATGTTGCGCCAAATGACTGAATTGGTCACAAATTCAAAATAGATTCCGTCCCGATGGCCTGATATTTTGTTGGCAATAATTTGGAGATTTTCACTTTTCCAGCAGTGTATTCCGTTTCCAATCAGTTGTTCTTGTTTGCCATACGCTCTGATGGTGTTGTTTTTTATAATGCAGTTTTTTCCGTTCTGAATATAAATGCCGAAGAAATTGTTGTCAAGAATGTTATCCTTAATCACAACATAATTTTTGTCGTAAACTCTTACTCCGCATGGATCTTCTAAAGCTGCATGGCCGGAATTGACAATTTTAAAACCCTGAAGAACGACATTGTCAGCGTTAATGGATATGACTTCAGATTTATGCTGTCCGTCCAGTGTCGGAAAGTTTTTCCCGATAAGCGTAATTTGTTTGTTTATGAGAATTCGTCCTTCCCTGTAAATTCCGCCGGTTACGATGATTGTATCTCCATCAGCAGATTGCTCTAAAGCGGCTTTGATACTCTTTAAAGGTTGATTTCTTCCAACCGATAGAGTTTTGGCCTGACACAAAAGTGAAAGGGAAAAGAAATATGCTAAAAAGAGGATTTTCATTCAAAAGAATTATAAATTTCATCCCATGTTGATGAAGTCGCATTCAGTTTTGTTTTGTATTGTTCTGCTTCCTTTTGCGTAGAAAATGCGGCAGTATTACCTCTCATGGGACTGCTGATTGTTCCGCCTTTTAAATAGAACGCTTTTTCTGCGGGAATCAATGTGTTGTCCTGCGTATAATCATTAATATAGAATAATTTGGCAGGGACAGTAGCCTCTGATTTGGCAAATTTCACCATGCAGTGGATATCGTCAAATTTGTAGATTCGCCCTTTTTCGGTAATTAATTCGGCACCGAATTTTCCATTGGAAATGGTCATTTTGCAATTATCGCAACTGTCTGAATTCAATTTTAGCGGTTTGGGTTCGTTTGAACTGCACGAACTCAAAACAAATAGCGTAAAAAGGATAAATATGACTCTTTTCATAAATGGGTGTTATTTCTTCTTTTTTAATAATTCATACTCCTTAACAACAATTATCAAGAGTAAAAGACCAGCGCCGGTAAGCATCCAGCCTCCAGTGTCGGGGATGGAATAGGCTCCGAAATTCAATAATTGTTTGTAACCTAAAAGAGGAGGCTGATAAGCCATACCAGGAACTCTTATCGCTGCGTTCGGGTCAAGGTTGTGACCGTATTCGTAATTCCATCGGTAAAAATCAACTCCGGCTAAAGCTACAAATAAGATGTAAGATATTAAAAAAAGTAATACCGCTTTTCGTTTTGCAATGAAAATAAGGAGAAACGAAATTAATCCTAATCCTCCCACTATGTAAGGTAGTATTTTGAATTCAATGAAATTCTCGGTATGCAAAGTAGCCATACCGATGTAGTGGTTAAGCCCGTTGATAATGTCAACATCGCCGCCAATTTTATTTGCATGCAATTTTAAAACCAAGCCTTCAGGATACTGGGGAGCATTCAGTTCGATTTGCCACATTGGAACAAATAAGGAACCAATTAGCAGAGCTGCTGTAATCAAAAGCATGACTTTTGACAATAATGAAATTTTTGCTGACATCTTGGGAATGATTTAAAAAAAAGGGACAATATCATATTGTCCCTTTTTTAAATTTTGAATTTATTTTGCGGTAGGGACATTTGTACCTACGCTATACGTAATCGGCACATTGCTTCCTGCGGGTGATACGCGTACGTAACCTGACATCTCCTGGTGTAAAGCACTACAGAAATCGGTACAGTACATCGGGTACATTCCAACTTTCTTCGGAATCCATTTTAAAGTGGTGGTTTCGCCCGGCATGATAAGCAATTCTCCGTTATCAGCGCCTTTAATTGCAAATCCGTGAGGTACGTCCCAATCTTGTTCAAGGTTTGTCACGTGGAAGTATACTTCATCTCCCAGTTTAATTCCCTCAATGTTGTCTGGTGCAAAGTGTGAACGGATTGAAGTCATATAAACATGTACTTTGTTTCCTTCTCTAACCACCTTGGATTCTTTCTCTCCTTTGGTTACATAAGGGTGATTGTTTTCACCTATTTTAAAGAACTTCAGCTGTCCGTTGTTTTTAATAAGATCTGCTGGTGCAGCTTGAGCATAATGCGGTTCACCAATAGTTGGGAAATCCAATATCATTTTCATTTTATCACCGCTGATGTCAAAAATCTGCGCACTTTGTGCTAGTTCAGGACCTGTTGGCAAATAGCGGTCTTTAGTGATTTTGTTGTAAGCAATCAGGTATTTTCCGAAAGGTTTTTTACTGTCTCCTCCAGGAATACAAAGGTGTCCTACAGAATAGTAAGTTGGAACTCTGTCTAACACTTTCAAAGATTTGATATCCCATTTAACCACTTCCGAAGAAACGAAGAATGTAGTATAGGCATTTCCTTTTCCGTCAAACTCTGTATGCAGTGGACCTAATCCTGGTTTTTGTACTTCTCCGTGAAGAGCAGCTTCATATTTTATTACAGGAATTCCTCCGTAATCGCCTTCAAATTGTTTTTTAGCGATAGCTGATTGCATTTTGTCAAAACTGAACACTGGGATTAATGCAGCTAATTTACCGGAACCAACAATGTATTCTCCTGAAGGGTCAACGTCACAACCATGTGGTGATTTCGGACACGGAATCATATAACAAATGTCTTTTAACTCGGCAGAGTCTAAAACCAATACTTCTGTTTTGATTTCTGATTTTGCAGTATGTGTTTTTTCATCCCAAGTATTGTGGGCATATTTTACAGACTGTTTTTTTCCTTTACCGGCTTTAATGTACTCTTCTGCTTTTTTCCAGTTCACCGCCATGATAAAGTCTTTGTCTTTTTGAGAAGCATTAACTTCTAACAGAGTATTCGCCTGTTCAGTGTTATAGCAGGAGAAGAAGAACCATCCGTGTGATTTTCCTTTTCCGGCATGAGAAAGGTCAAAGTTAACACCCGGAGTTACGATTTGGAATGCCAAATCCATTTCACCTTCTTTTCCAACTTTTACAAAACTGATGTGCCCTTTAAAGTTTTCTTTGTAAGTGTTGATAGCCACGTCACCATTTGAATAGTCTGCCGGTACGCTGAAACGTGTTCCTGCTACTACATATTCGGTATTTTCTGTGATAAAAGGAGAAGAGTGATTACCACCACTGTTCGGTAATTCAATAATCTCGGCTGTTCTGAAAGTTTTTAAATCAACGCGTGCAATACGTGGAGTATTGTTTGCATTTCCAAAAACCCAACGGCCGTCAACTTCTCCGTTTGTTTGAGACATTTCCGTATGGTGCAAATCGTCCCAAGGTACAAAACCTTGTGAGGTATTAAGCATTGGTTTGGTTTCCTCGCTGTATCCCCAACCTTTTTCGGGATCAACCGAGAAGACCGGGATTACACGGAACAACCTTCCGCTGGGAAGACCATATACACTTAACTGTCCGCTGAAGCCTCCGGAAACGAAATTGTAAAATTCGTCATATTTTCCCGGTGCGACGTATGCTTTTTCAGCTGCGTCGCCACTTACGGCATCACCTGAACTTTTTGGTTTACAGGAAGTCACAAGAGCGCCCCCAATAGCAATTAGTACAACTGCTTTTACAAAGATATTTTTCATTTTTGCAAGTTTAAATTAAGATTATACCATCCATTTTCCTTGACTGGATTGTGTCTGGCTTATTTTACGCCATCATTTTTGCGCATATATTCTAATATACTTCTAGCTTCATCATCAGCAAGACCTTGGTTTGGCATTCTTACCAAACAGATTTCTAGTTGTGCCTGTACTGCAGGGTCTTTGTCAATCATCGGATCAGGATTGGTGATAAAGTTCATAATCCACTCCGGTTTTCTTCTTTCTGTTACGCCTTTCCATCCTGGTCCAACTAATTTTTCATCGGTTGTTTTGTGACAAGATGTACATTTTACAGCGGCTACACCTTCTCCTTTGGTTGCCATTGCCTGATCTAATGAAGGCCCAAATTCTACAGTTGAATACTTTCCTTCTCCTCTTTTAGGATCGTAAGTTGAAGGATCCGAAGCTGTAGCTGTACTGGTTTCTTCTGCAGCAGGAGCAGGAGTGTCTTGCTCTTTTTTGGATTTATCTCCGCCACATGAGGCAAAAAAAACACTGAAAACGATGGCTAAAATTGAAAACTTGTTCATATTCTGATTATTTAAGGTTTAACCAAATGTAATATATATAGTATTAATTTTTTATGATTATAATCATAAAAAACCTCGTTTTTATGGTTATAAGATCAGGTTAATTTTAAATTTCATATATTAAAAAAAAAAGCCCTGTCTCTGTAAAAACAGGACTTTTTTAACCAATCTAACTCATTTCCCAACTGCAGTAGTGTTGGTGTTTGAATTTGGAAGTACCTCATATGTTGCCTGACTAAACATCATATGCTATCTTAATAATCAGAGAGAAAAATTTGAAATACTTACTTCTTAACTAAAAACATTTCTCTGATTTTTTTACGCCAAATCCAGATTTAGGCATCCCTAAAGCTTGTTAAATCGGTTTGTATATAGATTTCAATTAACAGTACTAAATAAGACAATATTGTCCTTTATTGACATGACATTTATCAGGTTTGTCAAAAAAAAATTATAAAAGAAGCAAAATTGTTGTCAGAATGATGGTTAAGACAATCCCAAGACTTAATTTCCAGAAAATATTGGCTTTTCTCACCTCCATAAAATCAAAAGCGACCAATAAAAACTTGGCAGCCCAAAGGATTAAAAGCAACAAAATTGCAGAGGTTTGGTTTGTTGTACTTTTCATAGACAGTATGCTTGAGAATAAAGTGATCGTCAATAAAGCGATGAGCGTATATTCTTTTGATAGTTTCATTTTTTAGAAGATTAGATATAAGATTGGAAATAATAACAGCCAAATCAAATCACACATATGCCAAAAAGCCGCACAGGTTTTCACATCTTCAGTCTCAACAGTGGTATTTGCTTTTTTCATACTGCGATTCGTCCAGAGAATAATCACGATGCCTACAATCACATGTATAAGATGGAATACCGTCAATAGCCAGTAATACATATAAAAAGTGTTGGTTTCCGGTGTTAATCCTGCATCAATTTTAGTCGAATATTCAAAGGATTTCAAAACAATAAAAAGCAATCCGCCCAAAGCAGTAAGTTTCATATATAAAGATGCTTTCGAAATATTCCCGCACTCAAATTCATGAACCGCTTTAGCCATGAAAAAGCCACTTGTGAGCAGGAATATAGTGTTGATTAATCCTAAAGTTGTATTTAGATGCATTCGTGATTGATGGAAGATCTCATGGTTTTTTGTTCCGTCATAAACAAAAGCAATTAATGCCATACCGAAAGTCAGCAGTTCCAAAAAAATAATTATCCAGATCAGAATGCCTCCCGGAGGATAATAGATGTTCTTATAATCGATTTTAGCAGTTTTCATTTTTATTTAATCTTTTAGAAAATGGACTTCTCCGGTATGGATGTCATAATAGGCGCCTACAATTTTTACTTTGCCTTCATCGACAAGATGTTTAATGGTGGCGCTGTTTTCATAAATGTGCTTCATGGTTAATTTGACATTCCGTTTTGAGGTTTCCTCGGCGATGTGTTCCGGAATAGGGTAGGTGTTGTGTTTGCTGAAAGCGGGTTTGATCTGATCGGTAAGCTGGGTTAAATGTTCGAGCTTAACATTGTCGATAGCCCCCTGAACAGCTCCGCAGTGACTGTGTCCCAAAACCAAAATCAGTTTGGTGTGTTTAACTTCCACTGCATATTCCATGCTTCCCAAAATATTGTCATCTTCCACATTTCCGGCCACCCTTGCGACAAATAAATTTCCAATACCCTGATCGAAGATAATTTCGGGAGGAACCCTTGAATCAATGCAACTCAAAACAAAACTGTGCGGATGTTGCCCATTTTTTGTTTTTTGAATCTGTTCATGATAGTTGGTGTAAATCATCTCACCATCCAAAAAGCGATTGTTTCCGTAAATGAGTTCGGCATGTGCATCCTCGGGAGAAAGAACTTCCGGGAATGTTTCTTTCCGTTCGCTGAATTCCATAAAGAAAACCGCAAGGAAGATCAGTGCAATTTTTGTCAGCCATCGGAAAGTGAAAGACGTTGATTTTTTAGGATTATTTATCATAGTAGGTTTTGTTTATTTCCAATCCAACAAGCGTTTTTCACCTTCGATATTCTTAATGTCGGTGATGTCCTGTGACATTTCAATGACACCTTTGTAATTTTTATCGGCGTCACGAACTGCAAAATATCGGATGTAAATCAGGCGTTCTTTATAGTTAATCCAAAAGGAAGACTCGTTTTGTTCTCCTTTTCGGAATTTATCCAGAATCTCCAATACGGTTCCAACGCTTTTCGGCGGATGGCAAAAACGGACTTCACGGCCAATAATACCGGCACTTCTCGGAAAAACACGTTCTTCCCCGCGGTTGTAGAAAATTACTTTATCGTTTTCATCCACATAAGTGATGTCTAAAGGCATGGTTTTCAGAAGCAGATTTACCTGTTCCACCGTCATATAACCTTCATCATAATGCGTTGTGTTTTCCAGTGAAAAAGTCATTTCGCGTTTCGTAAAATCTTCACTTGGATGAATGTATTGTTCTTGTGGATAAGCTGGCGGAGTTTTAGGTAACATCCATCCGATTTCTTCTTCTCCGGAACGCATTTCAATCCAATCGGTATCGGTTAAAATTTCCAATGCATTGGGGAAAAGTACGGTTTCTTCTATCTGCATCAGGCGATAAATTCCATTGATTAAATAAGCCCGATTGGTTTTTATGATTTCATACTCCCTATTGTCGATGTCTTTACGCATCATCCTGAATTGCTCCCGAAGGTTGTCGTGAAACGACCACATGCCTTGTGAAGGTCCGTTCCAGCCGCGTTTTTCGAGAAAAGGGAACAATTGGTTTTCTTTGCGCTGAAATCGTTTTTCGATGGTGTGAAGTTCGTTGAAAACATTGAAGAACTTCTGTGCTTCAGTCATTGGATTTGTGATGGACAGTTCTTCCAATAATTTGTGGATGATGTCGGTTTCCTTAAAATAAGTGTGAACCGGATGTCCTTCAGGGAAAGGCAATTTATTTTGAGTGTCATTCATGATAAGTTATTTTTGATGTTTGATCTTTTCGTATAATTTCACCAGGGACTGTAAAAGTTCCACCGGCGTGGTCAGAATCTGGTAATGATTTTGCCCGAACATCTGCGGTAAATAATATTTCGCCTGCGCCTCAATTGCCAAAGCATACGAGTTGATGTTCCGCTCGTTGAGTTCCCGCAAAGCTTGTTTTACATCATTGATGCCGTGTTTTCCTTCGTATTTGTCGAAGTCGTTTGGTTTTCCGTCCGAAATAAGAATAATCCATTTGTTTTTGGTTTTTCTTGTGTCCATTCGTGCTCCGGCATGACGTAAAGCGGCACCTATCCTTGTATATCCGCTTGGTGTAACCGCGCCAATTTTGTGTTTGGCCGAATTCCAGTTTTCGTCAAAATCTTTCAGTGTGAGATAAGAAGCATAGTTTCTGGTTTTGGAATAAAAACTGTCGATGGAGAAGTCGATGTTAAATTCATTCAGGATTTCCCCGAAGAGAATCGAAACTTCTTTTTCCACATCCAGAACACGGCTCCCGGCAGCATAACTGTCACTGGAAAGACTGATGTCCAAAAGCAATAAAATGGATAAATCTTTTTCTTTTTTCCGGTTGGAGATATAAATGTTTTCTGATGGTGTTTTTCTTGAATGTATGTCAGCATACAAATCGGTAATGGCATCAATGTCGAATTCGTTGCCATGGTTTTGCCGGCGTTGCTGTTGCATTTTATTGTTGACGTTGGTCAGCATTTTTCGCAATCCCATTAAGGTGGACGCGTTTTTGGTTATGGCGTTTTTGTAATATTCGGGATCGGTTTTCAATTGCGTTTTAGGATACACTTTGCAGAAATTTTGTCTGTAAGCACGCTTGGTGTAATCCCATTCGTCATATTTTAAATGGAAGCCCTTTTCATCGGTTTCGGCACTTTCTGAAATGGTGGTGTTTTCAATGAATTCAGATTGGTAAACCGAATGTGCGGTATCGTCCACGCGAACGGTAAATTTCATGCTGAGTTCTTCCAAAGCATCCTGATGGTCTTCCAATTCGTCGGAACCGTCAAAATCACGCCATGATCCATTGAATTCATCAGCTGTTTCCACTTTTTCGAAATTATGCGTCATCACATAATCTTCCTGTTGTTTTTTGTCGACTTCCAATGTGATTACCTCTTCCACAGCCGTTGCCTGAATAACGGTTTTCTGTTGTTTTTCCAGCGCATTTTTTAACTTATCCGAAAAATTCTCCAGTTGCTTGTCTGATTGTATTTCCGGATCATTTTTCATCCACTTTCCGTAAAGCCATGAGAAATCCGCTGGAGTTTTATCGGTGGCTTTTTCCTGAAAATAAGAGGCAATCGTTTCGTGTATTTTTCTTGTTACCGGATAATCACTGAAGATTTTTTCCAAAATCAGAGGAGCGGTCTCTAATGCTTTCTGTTGTGAAACTTCTAACGATTTTTCTTCGCAAGTCCAATTTAGATCGAGTGCTTTCTGTTCGCTGAGGTAGAGTGTCCTGAAGAGATAAAAAGAAAGATTTTCTTCAAAGGTTCGCAAAGCCGAAAACGAGATGGGAAGGAAAAAGTTATTGTTTTTATAACCGCCTTCTCGTTCGGCAGGATAAATTTCAATGGGTTTACCGGTTAATGCGCTTGCCAAAAGTGTTAACCGAGGTTTGATATCGTTGAGAAAAACAGTTTTGCTGAGTGTTTCGGCATCTGTTTTTTTGTTGTTTTTGAAGTATTTTACGATTTTTCCGTAGAGGAATTCGTCTAATTCTAATCCCATTTTCTTAAGTAATTAGTGATTAGTATTCAGTAATCAGTCGCAGTAATCAGTCACAGTTTACAGTCGCAGTAATCAGTCGCAGTATTCAGTTTTCATATGATTACAGCAATTAATATTGACTTCTACTTTCTGTTTTCTAAATCATCAGATCACACAAATCTTTTAAAGCTTGCAGTGTCTGAAGGTCATCTGTTAAAGGTTCCACAACACCAACATGAACGGATAATCGTTTTGGTAATCCGCTGTGGATTAATTTTGCAGCATCCACCAATAGTCGGGTAGAGACAGTTTCGGTTAAGCCTAATTCGGTCAGATTTCTGATTTTATTTCCGATGTTCACAAGTTTTTTAGCGATATCGCTATCAATCTGAGTTTCATTAACCAGGATTTCCACTTCTGTTTTTGCTTCAGGATATTCGAAGGATAGCGCAATAAAACGTTGACGCGTTGATGGTTTTAGTTCTTTGAATCCGCGTTGGTAACCCGGATTGAAAGAAGCAACCAACATGAAATTGTCGTGCGCTTTAACGGTTTTTCCTAATTTATCGATGAAAAGTTCACGACGGTGATCGGTAAGCGAGTGAATGGCGACAATTACATCCGGTCGGGCTTCGGCAACTTCGTCCAGATAGATGATGGCACCTTCCTTAACTGCAGTGGTCAAAGGACCATCAATCCAAACGGTTTCCGCCCCTTTGATGATAAAACGTCCGATTAAATCTGTCGCTGAAGTTTCTTCATGGCAACTGATGGTGATGATTTGTTGTTCCAGCTGATGCGACATATATTCGATAAAACGGGATTTTCCGGTTCCTGTCGGTCCTTTCAGCAACAAAGGAATTTTATTTTTAAAGGCATGTGAGAAAACATCTTCCTCTCTGCCCGTAGCTTGATAATAGGGGATGGTTTGTAACATAATTAGTCAGATTTTAAAAAACGAAACCCATTCTTATACATACAGGCAGTGACACTTGCTGTAGTTGTTCAGAACGAGTTTCGTAAAAAAAGAACGTGTATATAATCTAGTTTGTTTCTTCTGAATACACTACTTTAACATTGGGGATGTTGTTTATTTCTTTTGAAGAATTCCCGTTGTTTGGTTTTTTTTCAAGAGCCTCATCAGTCGGTTTTCCGTGTTTAAAGAAGTCATAAATGAATAAGGAGATACCAACGGTGAACATAGTTGCGCAAATGACAAGAACCACAAAGTGAATGCTGATTTCGTTTTGTACATCCATGAAATCCATTTTCATTTTTCGTTCCATATACACTTGAGCCACACCTGCCACACCAAAAGCTACTGTCATTCCAAGCATTCCGATGTTGGATAACCAGAACGCCATTCTTCCCTGTGAGCTGTCATAACGTTTACGTCCGGTTAAATTTGGCAAAGCATAGCTGATAATTGCTAAAACAATCATGGCGTAAGCTCCCCAGAAAGCCAAGTGGCCGTGCATCGCTGTTACCAAAGTTCCGTGTGTGTACAGATTTGTTTGTGGTAAAGTGTGCGCAAAACCTAATAATCCCGCTCCGATGAATGAAACAATGGAAGCTCCGATTGTCCAGTATAGCGCAATTTTGTTTGGATGGCTTTTTTCACCTTTTCTGTACATGTTTACGGCGAATAATGCCATTGCAAGGAAAGCTAAAGGTTCAAGTGCCGAGAAAATTCCGCCAACAACCAACCAGATTTTGTTTACACCGATGAAGTAATAGTGGTGACCAGTTCCCAACAATCCGGAAAGGAAAGTCAAACCTACAATCACATACAGCCATTTTTCGATAACTTCACGGTCAATACCGGTTAATTTGATCAGTAAGAAAGATAAAATACCTCCCATAATCAGCTCCCAAACACCTTCAACCCAAAGGTGAACTACCCACCATCTGAAGAATGAATCCATTACCTGACTGTCAAACCAGATCATACCCGGTAAATAAAGCAATGCGGCAAAAAGGAGTCCCATTGTCAAAACCAGGGATGTAGTCGTTTTTTGTTTTCCTTTGAATAAGGTGGCGAGAATCAATCCGAGGAATAAAAGAACGTTCACAACTACAAGGAAGTCAAGTTCTCTCGGGATTTCAAGGAATTTTCGGCCTTCCCAATGATTGAAGTGATAACCGACAACCGCGACCACTCCGACGATGGCCAATGAGATTAGCTGAACATAAGCTAATTTGACATTAACCAATTCGCGTTGCGCTTCTTCGGGAATAATATAGTATGCGGCACCCATGAAGCCGGTTAATAGCCACACTACCAAAAGATTTGTGTGAACCGCGCGGGCAGTATTAAACGGAATAAAATCGTGTAGTCCGTCAAACCCTATTCTGGCAAAGCCCATGATGAAACCATAGATTATCTGCAATGATAAAAGCAACATGCATAATCCGAAAAACCAATAGGCTACTTTTTGTGATTTGTATTTCATAACGCAATATTTTAATTATTATCCTTTGATAAAGGTGATACAACTCGGTCAAATCCGTTGAGGTCGATTTGTCCGTTCCATTTCAAAAAGGCAATAACAGCTTCGGCATCCGCTTCATTCATGTTATATTTTACCATTTTTCTTCCTTTCGGAGCCCAAGGTACAGGGGACATTAGAACCGCTTTTACGTAACCTTCTCCGCGTCGGTCGATTACTTTTGTAAGTTCCGGAGCATAATAGCCTCCTTCCCCTAATAGTGTATGGCAACCCATACAATTGTTTGATTCCCAAATTTCTTTTCCTCTAACAACCTTTTTGTCAATTTTGGAATAATTGGACTGATCATTAGAAGGCATAAACGAGTAGATGGTCAGTCCGATGAATATGAGAAAGGTGACTACCGTTCCGCCTAAAAAGAATGCTCTGGCCTGTGATTTTGAAAGCATAATGATTAGTGTTTATTTGTTATTTAATGGTTTTTTAATAGAAGACTTTTTTGTCCTTTATTGTGCAAATCTCGGTTTTGATTTGTTATAACAATATGATAAATGTCATTTTTCAATTTATTTATTTGTCTTTCTTTTATAATATAAAAATTGACATGTTTCAAGGTGCTGAAAGGGAATTTATTTTTCCAAAAGTACTGTTGAAAAATAATAAAAGATATTTTTGTCCTTTATTAAAAATAAAATGTAAATTTGTATGTGAAATAATTTAAAATGATTGATTATGAATGTGATTGAACAAGAAACCATTGGAGGGTTTGTAGCTGAAGATTTCAGAACGGCAGCAATTTTTTCAAAATACGGAATTGATTTTTGCTGCAAAGGTCATAAGACTTTAGAGGAGGTTTGTAATACGAAAGGACTGGATATTTCCATCATTCAAAATGAGATTTCGGCAGTGATGAGCACAAAAGGAGATATGGGAATCGATTTTAAATCGTGGCCGACAGATTTGCTGATTGATTACATCGAAAAAACACATCATCGTTATGTGGAAGAGAAAACGCCAACATTGCTTATGTTTTTAGATAAACTATGTAAAGTCCACGGGAATGCCCATCCGGAACTTTTTGAAATCAACGAGTTGTTTAAAGGATGCGCCGGGGAATTGGCCCAACATATGAAAAAGGAAGAACTTATTTTATTTCCGTTCATAAAAAGATTGGTGAAAGCTAAATTGAGCAACGAATCTGTCGCTGTGCCACCTTTCGGAACTGTTGATAATCCGATTGCGATGATGAAACATGAACATGATGCAGAAGGTGAACGTTTCAGAACAATTGTAGAATTGACAAATAACTATACACCACCAGCCGATGCCTGTAACACTTACAAAGTAACATTCGCTATGTTGCAGGAGTTTGAGCAGGATCTGCACAAACACATCCACCTGGAAAATAATATTCTTTTTCCTAAAGCACAGGAATTGGAGAAGGAACTTTCTATTTAATTATTTATACTTCAAAGGTAAAACACTATAACATCGAGCGTTATGCAGAAATTTGTGATAAAGAGAAACGGAGATTACAAACCATTTGAAGGTTTTAAAATTAAGGATGCTATAATAAAAAGTTTCAACAGTGTTGCCGTACCGTTCGATGTAAGTGTTTTCGATAGTGTGATGACGGGCATAGAAATTAAAGAAGTATGGGCGGTTGAAGAAATTCAGGACATGATTGAAAAAACGCTCTTTCAGAAAGAGTATTTTTCAGTAATGCGCTCGTTTATGCTTTTTCGTCATACGAGAAAGTTACAACGCGAACATGTTGACGGACTGAACGATGACACTACTTATGTGGACAGCACACAAACGATAGAGGAATACATCGGACAAACGGATTGGCGTATTAATGCCAATGCCAATACTTCTTATTCCAATGCCGGATTGGTAAACAATGTGGCCGGAAAAATTATTGCGAACTACTGGTTAGACAAGGTCTACACTAAAGAAGAAGGATATGCTCATCGTAATGGAGATGTACATATTCACGATTTGGATTGCTTAACCGGTTATTGTGCCGGTTGGAGCCTTCGGGTTCTTTTGAACGATGGTTTTAACGGTGTTCGAGGCCGAGTGGAAAGTAAAGCACCATCTCATTTCAGGGAAGCTTTGGGGCAAATGGCCAATTTCCTCGGAATTCTGCAAAGCGAATGGGCTGGTGCTCAAGCATTCAGTTCGTTTGATACCTATCTGGCGCCTTATGTTTTCAAGGACAACCTGTCTTTTGAAGATGTACTGAAAGCGATACGAAGTTTTGTTTACAATCTGAACGTTCCGGCGCGTTGGGGGCAATCACCTTTTACCAATATTACGTTGGATTGGGTAGTGCCTTCTGATCTGAAAGAACAGATTCCAACAAAAAACGATTTGCATTTATTCGATAAAAATAAAGATGAAAACCTGTTGAATCGTGCAAAGGGAAGAGGAGTCTCTGATCTGACTGAAATGCGCTATGAACATTTTCAGCCGGAAATGAACCTGATCAATAAAGCGTATTATACGGTTATGACAGAAGGCGATGCTAACGGGCAGCCGTTTACGTTCCCGATTCCAACCGTAAATATCACAGAGGATTTCGATTGGAACGGCGAAAATACCGAATTGCTTTTTGAAAATACCGCAAAAATCGGGTCATCTTATTTCCAGAATTTTATCGGAAGCCAGTATGTGTTGGATGAAAACGGAAACCGTGTTGAAAACCCGAATGCCTACAAACCCAATGCGGTGCGCAGCATGTGCTGTCGCTTGCAACTCGATTTGAGGGAATTACTTAAACGGGGTAACGGACTTTTCGGTAGTGCCGAAATGACCGGAAGCATTGGTGTGGTTACCATAAATATGGCCCGCTTGGGATATATGTTTAAAGGGGATAAAGAAGGCTTGTACCGTCAATTGGATAAATTGATGGAATTATCCAAGTCGACTTTAGAGAAGAAAAGAAAGTTCATTCAGGAAATGTATGACCGCGGACTGTATCCGTACACGAAACGATATCTTCCGCATTTCCGAAACCATTTTTCTACTATTGGCGTTAACGGAATGAACGAGATGATTCGGAATTTTACGTTTGACAAAGTAGACATCACTTCGGATTTCGGAACCGATTTCTGCATGGAAATTTTAGATCATATCCGTAACCGAATGAAAGAATTTCAGGAGGAAACGGGAAATTTATATAATTTGGAAGCTACTCCGGCGGAGGGAACTACTTACCGCTTTGCAAAGGAGGATAAAAAACGTTTTTCGGATATTCTTCAGGCTGGGAACGGTGCCAATATTTATTACACCAACAGTTCACAAATTCCGGTAAATTATACCGAAGATCCTTTTGAAGCCTTACTGATGCAGGACAAGTTGCAGTGTCAGTATACAGGCGGAACGGTATTGCACCTTTATATGAGCGAAAAAATAAGTTCGCCCGAAGCTTGTAAGCAGTTTGTGAAAAAAGTGCTGACAAATTTCAAATTGCCTTATATCACCGTGACTCCGGTGTTCAGTGTTTGTCCGGTTCACGGATACTTAACTGGGGAACATGAATATTGTCCGAAATGCGATGATGTCTTACTTCAAAACCACAAAAATGAATTATATGAAGAACAGTAATGAAATCCTGGAGCAGAATCAGCATTTAAGAACAAAATGTCTGGTTTATACACGAGTAATGGGTTATCACAGGCCTGTGGAAAGTTTTAATATCGGTAAAAAAGGTGAACACAGTCAACGCACCCATTTTATGGAAAGAAAATGCTGCTAAAGCAATTTTCAGCATAACTCCGTTTAGTTTGTTGGATTATCCGCATAAATCAGCCTGTATTTTATGGTTTACAGGCTGTAATATGCGGTGTTTATACTGTTATAATCCGGAAATTGTACTTGGGAAAGGCAAAATTTCATTTGATGAGGCGCTTACTTTTTTAGCGACACGGAAAAAATTATTGGATGCTGTTGTATTAAGTGGAGGTGAATGTACAATGCACAAAAACCTGATTCGGTTTGCCAGGGAGATTAAAGCCATGGGATTTGATGTGAAAATAGATACTAACGGATCCAATCCTTCGGTTTTAGAAGAGTTGATTGTTAATAATTTGGTTGATTATGTTGCTTTAGATTTTAAAGCGACTGAAATGAAATTCCGCGAGGTTACCCAAGCCAATTTGTTTTTGGCATTTGAAACGTCGCTGCATTTATTACTTCAGAATAAAATTCATTTCGAAGTGCGCACCACTTTTCATTCGGATTTAATAGATGAGTTGGAACTTCATGCCATGGTATGTTACCTGGAAAACAAAAAATACAGCGGCAACTACTACGTTCAGCACTTTGTGAATAATGTGGAAACGATTGGGGATTTGCCCCGGTCTTCACGCGAAATTGAAAATGGCTTTTTCAGCACAGAAATGATAAAAGTAAACTTTAGAGGATGAGTATGGTTAAGAAATGGATACTGATATGTTTCGGAAATTTTTTAGTGGCCGCACTAATGGGGCTGCTTTTACGCTTCCAGTCTCTTTCGCCGGTTACCGGTGTAAATTACCTGTTTTTGTTACACGGGCATTCTCATATTGCCATGTTGGGCTGGGTTTATCTGGCGCTTTTTGCTTTGATTTATCATTTCTTAATTCCAAAAAATAAAGAAATTGAGAGAAAATTTAATCGCCTTTTTTGGGTTACACAATTGGCGGTTGTCGGAATGATGGTTGCTTTTCCGTTGCAGGGATATGCTGTTTTTTCCATTACATTTTCGACATTGCATATTTTTAGTAGTTATTATTTTGCACGACTGGTCTGGAAATACCAGAAAATTGATTCTTTACCCGAAAGATACCTGCTTAAAACAGCCTTGGTTTTTATGGTTTTATCCACTTGCGGTATCTGGTGTTTAGGCCCAGCTGTAGGTTTAATGGGAAAAACAAGCGCCTTTTATCAGATTGCCATTCAGTTTTTCCTTCATTTTCAGTTTAACGGATGGTTTATAATTGCCGTTTTGGCTTTGCTGTTCCATCAGATGCAAATAAAAGTTGATAATCAGGCTTTCTTTTCCTTTTATAAATGGCTTGTTGCCGGTACCTTAACAACGTTTGCCTTACCGGTAAGCTGGTATGTTTCCCATCCGATATTGCCATGGATAAATGGAGTAGGAGTTGTAATCCAGTTGGTTGCTTTTGTGAAATTAGCCCTGTTGTTAAGACCGAAATTCACTGAATTTTATGCGAAACTGAAAAATATCGAAAAAATCGTGTTCAGTTTTGCATTGTTTTCATTAACGCTGAAAGTCCTTATACAGCTCTTGGTTATTTTTCCGGAACTGGCATCGGTTTCACACCAAATCCGAAACTTCGTAATCGGATTCATCCATATGATTATGCTGGGGATTATTTCAGGATTTTTGCTTGGATTTTTACTGAACGCGAAAGTCATACAACGAAAAAACAGGTTTTCGGAACACGGTATTAAAATCTTTCTGATGGGATTTGTTCTTACCGAATTCCTTCTGTTTGCACAAGGATTTAACTACTTCCTTCATTGGTCTGAAATACCAATGTACCATCAGAATTTATTTATATCCAGTATTTGGTTAGTCATTGGGATTATTATGATTATTTTTAGTAATGCCAATCTGAAAAACAATTTGAAATGAATCATCACTTTTTATTAATCATACATTTAATCTGTGCCGCTATCTGGGTAGGTGGGCATGTGTTACTTGTATTCGCATATCTGCCGAAAGCCTTAAAAGAAAAAAATCAGCAGATTATCCTCGACTATGAAAAGAAGTACGAGCCTGTTGGTATGCCGGCTTTGGCTTTATTAGTCATTACAGGAATAATGATGGCTTATAAATACGGTGTGGGTATTGAAAGCTGGTTTCATTTTTCTACACCTATAGAAAAAGTGATTTCAATAAAATTAGCCTTGCTGTTCGTTACGGTACTTTTTGCCTTAAGCGCCCAGTTTAGGGTAATCCCAAAATTAAAAAACAATAACAACAAATTACCAGAAATGTGTCTTCATATCGTCTCTGTGACCTTAATAGGCGTTATCATGCTTATTATGGGATCATTTGTGCGATTTGGAGGAATTTAAATTAAAATTACAATGATAGCTACAGAACCTTTAAAACGAGTAAAAGAACTACAATCTTTAAGCCGCGAACATCATCACGGTTTATTGTTGTGCTGGAAAATAAGAACCGGTTTCGCGAAAAACGTTTCGCCGTTACGAATTAAAAACTACACCGATTGGTTTTACATGAAATACCTTTTGCCTCATTTCGAATTGGAAGAAGAACATATTTTTCCTATTTTGAAAAACGATCATGAATTGGTCAGAAAAGCACTTGTCGATCACAGACGATTAAGAAGGCTTTTTAACCAGAGCATAAACATTGAACTGAATTTGGGGTTAATCGAGGAAGAATTAGAAGCACATATACGGTTTGAAGAACGGATTTTGTTTCCGGAAATACAAAGTGTGGCCACTTCTGAACAATTGGAAAGAATCCATGAAATCCATAAAGAAGATCTTTTTGTCGAAAACATGAAAGATGTTTTTTGGAAATAAATCCCATCCGAAAAGAACATACAACGGCAATCTGTTATGGATTGAATTTTCTAAAACAAGATCAATAAAAAAAGCCTGAATTACAATTACGTAATTCAGGCTTTTTTACTAATTAACCTAATTAACCTGATTTATTTTGCAGTTGTAAAAATTCTCGGGTTGATGGTAATCATTACCCAAGCCCAGTTATTATCATATCCTTTGTTACCTGCTTTTAGGATTTCCAAGGTGTCAGTTCCGAACATTTGGGAATACCCGCCGGAAATCATAACGTCTTTCTGAAGTGTATAACTCGCTGTTAAATCCATCTCTGTACCAAGGTAACTATCCATTTTTTGAGAAGGATTTACAGGGTCGATCACATCAGCTGCAGTCATGAAGAAATGTGGGATGGCGTTGAACTGCCATTTGTTATTATTGTATGTGAATTTAGCGAACAAATCCTGTAGTCCTACCGTATTTCTGTAATTGCCCACGTAGAAATAATCCATATAACCATTGAAGGCGTGATTGGTTCCGAAAATAGGCCAGAATGATTTTATTTTACTATCGGTATCATCCTGATCCTTTCCTGAAAGATATTCGTATCCAAGACCTGCTTTAATTTTAGTATTGAACGCATAGTTCGCATTCAGACCTGCATAATAAGCACTAACAGATGTGTTTTCGGTAACAAGTTTCGCTTTTCCGGTTTGTCCGTACAGACCTAAATTACCGTCGAATTTGTTTTTTGCATAGGTCAGATACGTTCCAAATGTCTGCATGTCGTCCACTTGGAGTTCATCTGTTATTGCATCTCTGTATTGGATGCCCACGTTTAAGGCCAATAAACTCATTCCTAATTTGTCGAAATTGGTGTGATACCAGGCATGTTGCATGTGTTTGTAGCTGATGGTGTATAAATCACGGTAAAGTTTTTCAGCATCCGAATTCAATGCAAATCCCAAATCAAGTTGATGGTTCGGCTGTTTGAAGGAGATAAGTGCCGCATCGTGGCTTTGTCCTTGTTGTGCCCAATCAATTTCACCCATGATTCTTTGATTGTCATACGAAATAACCTGTCTTCCGAGTCTCGCGCTCCATTTTGGAGTGATGTCATATTGTGCCCAGGCCTCGAAAAGAGCTATTCCGTTTTTGTCGGATGTTGTTGTTGTGGGAACATCTCCCCAAACCCTGATGTTCTGAAAAGTCAGTTTTGCTTTTAGTTTTTCCTGTTTGAAGTTAAAGTTAAGTCGGGATCGTTGGGATACAAATGAAGTAGGCAATGAACCATCTTTCATGAGTTCTTTAAATCCGTTTCGGTATTCGTAACGGGGTCTTAGTTGCAGATTTGCATCTAATTCCTGAGCGAGAGCTCCCGTGCCCATCATCAGAAACAATGATAAGCCAATTTTTTGTATTGATTTCATATTTGAAAAATTTATTTGTCAGTGGTCAAATATGTATCGCCTTTTATTTTGGTGTTTTTTTACAAAAAACTAGTTGTTAGTGGCGATTTCATAGTTGGGTTAGTTTAGCTTTTCAGCTTCTTCGGTAATTTTTTTTACGGTTTCATCGTAGCTTACCCCCAAACCTTCTTGTTGGTAGGCCAATTCGCCGCCGGCATTAAAAACACTGATAATGTTAGAATGGGAGAAATCCATGGGCGAAATTTTTTTGTAGTTTACAGCTAAAACAGCAGCAAATTCGCGGGTGTTTTCCTCGGTAGAACGTAGAAACAGCCATTGGTGGTTATCCATTTTGTTTTCTATCGAGAATTCTTTAAGACGTTTCGGAGTATCTACTGTTGGGTCAATGCTTACCAATACCAACTGAACTTTATCCTTCAGGTTTTCCGGGATTCGTTCTTCAATATGGCGCATATCTGCTACTAATCTTGGACATGCCGATTTGCAGGATGTGTAAATCATCACCATAACCAGGACTTTTCCTTTTAAATCTTTCATCTCAATGTTTTTATTGTCTTGAGTGGTCCATTGAGATGGAAGATTGTAGATGGATAATTCAGATATGGCAGTAGAACTTTTTTTTGTTGAGGTCTCTTTTTTGTGCTGCGAATTACAGCTTTGCAAGCCGATTAGGATTACTAATAATCCCATTAATATACTTTTCATTTTTTTAAATTTGATTTTTTCTTCAGAAAAAGTGTCATACCTTATGAGTTAGGTTCTTTATTTAGGCAAATCTTTTGCACATCTGAAACCTAAATTTCGGGTAGTATAACTTGCCTTTAAGCTGCCTCGGAAGGCATAACGCATGAAGGCGGCGTAGTTCATCAAATCAGATGCATTTACAGATCCGTTGCCGCAAAATAAGTTTTTGTCTGAATCCTTATCTTTTCGGGATTCTCCGGAAAGGAAAATGCTGTTAAAATCGGAAGTCCATTCCCATACTAAACCATGCATGTCATAAACTCCCCAATAATTTCTGAATGTTTTACCAATCGGATTGTTATACGTTTTTGACTTTTCGTACCAGGTAAGAATATATTTATTGTATTCTTCTTTGGTTCTGGCATCAATTCGTTTTTCATCCGCCATGGCCACATATTCCCATTCGTCTATAGTAGGCATTCTTTTTCCCTGACATTCGCAGTATTTTTTTGCGGCAAACCAGGAAATATTGGTTACAGGTGAATTGGGTTTTTCTGTTCCGAAATCAAAGTCGCTTTTCCAGTGTGATAAATAGCTTTTATCAGCAAAAAGGCCTTTGATTTTTGAACGGCTGTACTGTGGGTTTTTTTTCAGGAAGTTCAGATATTCTTCGTTGGTTACCGGATAAATATCCATTTTGAAAGTTTTGACTTCAACAGGTTTCTTATCAGAGGTTCCATAAAGGGGAACATATGTCCCCCTTTTTATGGTAACCATGCTTTTTTCCTGAGCAGTAAGAGCTGTTGCCATAAATAAAACAGTATGGATAATCAAAACTATTTTATATTTAAGTTTCATGGTCAACGTGTTTTTGAAAATTATTTATTTTTTTCCTCTTTGTGCTTTCACCATTGCAGTGGTAACTTTTGTACCGTTATTTCCCCAACTGCTGTAAACGTAAGTTAAAACATCTGCAATCTGTTCATCGGATAATGATTGCGGAGTCATCATGGCATTGAATTTCTTGCCGTTTACCGTTATCGGGCCGCTTAATCCGTTGATTACCGTTTTGATGGCGCGATTAACATCTTTATTCAGGTAATCCGATTTAGCCAATGGAGGGAATGCATTTGGAACTCCCTGTCCGTTTGCCTGATGGCAGGCGATGCAGGTTTTTGAGAACACTTCTTTTCCTTTAACCGGGTTGTTAAGGGCAACTTTAGTTACTTTTTCCGTTTTCGCAGGAGTTGTAAAACTGTATAAACCGATCGCTAAAGCGATTGTGGCAACTCCAAAAATTATCTTTTTCATGATAAAAAGTATTTATAAATTATTAGTTATTTATTCGTGTATGTCTTTTGCTTTTGCAACTACTTTTGCTCTTTGAGCTTTTACCATTGGAGCAGTTACGTTTGTTTTGTTATTGCCCCAACTGTCATATACATAAGTTAGAACATTGGCAATCTCTTCATCCGTAAGGTTCTGGCTTGTCATTACACTGTTGTATTTTTTGCCGTTTACGGTAATCTCTCCGGTCAAACCATGTAAGACTGCATCGATTGCTCTTTTTGGATTTGCATTTAAGAAATCTGATTTTGCTAGAGGAGGGAAAGCATTCGGTATTCCTTGTCCTTCTGATTGGTGACAGGCGAAGCAGGTTCTTCCGTAAATTTCTTTACCCGCTTTAACTTGTTCCGGAATGGATTTCGGTGTGTACGCTTTAGCCTCTCCTTTTGCTTTTGGCATATTTTGGATGGTTCCGCCTTCAGGTAAATAGATTCCTTCCTGAACTGTTCCAGAGTAAATGGTTTTTTCCTGATCTCCTTCAACTTTAAGCATTCCGATTGCTCCTTTGTTAAACGCTCTGAAAATAGAGTGGTCTACAAGGATAAACGTTCCCGGAACATCAACTTTAAATTCAACGATAGCAGAACCACCGGCCGGAACTAATGTTGTTTGAACATCTTTGTTGATAAGGTTTCCGCCTTCAATGTGAACTTTGTCAAAAATCTCCCCAATAACATGGAATGAGGATACAATGTTTGGTCCACCGTTACCCATGTAAATACGTACTGTTTCCCCTTTTTTAGCCGTGATTGACTTGTCACCTGTTAACGAACCAACTTTTCCGTTGAATACAACATAATCTGGTTGTTCTTTAATAGCTTTCTCCATATCGAAAGGCTGATTGCCCTGTTCGCCGTAAGCCCCTTTGGTATAGAAATCTCCTTGCATGATGTAGTACTCTTTGTCTACCGGAGGTAAGCCTCCTTCAGGTTCAACAAGAATCAAACCGTACATACCGTTGGCAATGTGCATTCCCACAGGCGCTGTGGCGCAGTGGTATACATATAGACCAGGATTTAAGCATTTGAAGTTGAATACTTTTTCATGTCCTGGTGCTACTAAAGATGAGGTTGCCCCACCTCCGGGGCCTGTTACCGCGTGTAAATCGATATTGTGTGGTAGTTTGTTGTCCGGATGGTTTTTTAAGTGAAACTGAACTTCGTCACCAATTCGTGTTCTGATGAAACTTCCCGGAACCGAACCGCCAAATGTCCAATACGTGTATTTTACACCGTCGGCCATTTCGCCCTCCTGTTCTTTGATTTCCATGTTTACGATTAGTTTTGTGGCAGCTCTGTTTCCAATTGGTTTTGGAACAAACGGTGGAGGCGTTAGTTCGGCAACCATTTCTCCTTCAACTTTAATTTTGGTAGGATCAATAGAGGAATCGTTTCCAAAAGAAAACAAGCCTACTGTTATTGCAGATAGCGCTAAAACACCGACAGCAATTTTTAATCTGGTTTTCATAATAGTGGGTTTTAATTTGTGTTTTATTTTATTGAGTAAAATTAAAGGACAAAAATGTCTTTTATTGTGATATTTGTCATGTTTTTGAAAAATAAAATGGAAGGATTTGAAAATGGATTTAGGGTCTTATGGTTTGAAATACAGTAGGTTGTAAAAGTATAAGTGTGGTAAAAATACCGAAAAAAGGAATTGTTGGTCTTGTTTTTTTGATTTTTCGAAAAGCTTTAATACTTTAATTTTTAAGTTATCTTTGAATAGAATTTATTTTCCGTTGCTGTTGTAAATTATCTGACAACGGAAAAGAATGATGTAAAAACTTTATGCTTCTAAAAAATTACCGTACCGTTTTCATGGAAGAACTTTCATCGCTCTATGACGACTATGAGACCGAAAGCTTTTTCTATATTATATTGGAAGATTTTCACAAGATGAAACGTGTGGATTTGGCTTTGAATCCTACTTTCGAATTGACTCCCGAAATGTTACAGCAATGGGAAAATGTTTTGGCGCAATTAAAAGAGCATCGTCCGATACAATATATTCTGGGAGAAACCGAATTTTACGGATTGCCGTTTTATGTCAATGAAAACACCCTTATTCCCAGACAAGAAACCGAGGAATTGGTAGATTGGATAATTAAAGAGAACACAAATAATAATTCTGATAAAGAAATAAAGGTGCTAGATATCGGCACAGGTACCGGATGTATTGCTATTTCCTTGGCTAAAAATATTCCGGGAGCTAAAGTTTTTGCGATGGACATCTCCGAAAAGGCATTGGCGACAGCCCAAAGAAACGCCGAACGAAACGAGGTGGATATTACTTTTATACATCAGAGTATTTTAGAAACGGAGGATCTGCAGCAAATATTTGACATCATTGTTTCAAATCCGCCCTACGTGAGAAATCTGGAAAAAGTAGAAATCAAGAAAAACGTTTTGGATTTCGAACCGCATTTGGCTTTGTTCGTAGAAGATGATGACGCGTTCGTTTTTTATCGAAAAATTACCGAACTGGCCACGCAGCATTTATACGAAAACGGACAGCTGTACTTCGAAATCAACCAGTATCTCGGACAAGAAATGGTCTGGCTGCTGGAAAAATACAGTTTTAAAAATATCGAATTGCGAAAAGATATTTACGGGAATGACAGGATGATTTTTGGAGTGTTCGGTGATCAATAATCAGTTGAATTCAGGTCAAGTCTGTAAACTGACCAATATCTTTAAATTGCAAACTGTGACTGCGACTGTAAACTATTCTTAATTACTCATAACGCAGCGCCTCCACAGGATCTAGTTTAGAAGCTTTAATCGCAGGGTACAATCCGGAAACAATAGCAACAATAAAAGTGGTGATGAAAGCCGCCATAATTGCCATCCACGGAATCACGAAGTTAAAATCAATAGCTTTCGAAATTCCAAATCCAATGGCTATTCCAAGAATAATCCCAAGGATTCCACCCATCTGGCCAATAACCAGTGTTTCGGTAAAAAACTGCCAGGCAATCGTGCTTTTTTTGGCTCCAAGCGATTTTCTTACGCCAATTTCCCGGGTTCTTTCCGTAACCGAAACCAACATGATGTTCATCAGTGCTATCGAAGAACCGAAAACGGTAATGATACCGATAACCCATGCGCTGATTCGCAGTACTTCGGTATTGGAAAGCAATCGCTGAATCAAATCGTCGCTGCGCTCCACTCCGAAATTATTTTCCTGAACCGGACTCAATTTTCTGATTTTTCGCATGGAAATGGTAGCATTGTCCGAAGCCATGGCCAAACTTTCCTTTTTACTCACCATTACATTAATATCGTAATTGATATTAGGAGCCGAAAACAGTGAACGTGCCACCTGAATCGGAATCAAAACCCTTAAATCCTGATTGTTCCCAAACGTTGAACCTTTTTCTTTCAGTACGCCAATCACTTTAAATTTAGCACCTCGAACTGAAATCGTTTTGTCAATAGGATTGGTATCTTTAAAAAGTCCTTTTTCAAAATCGGAACCTAAAACGCAAACATAAGTATTATTAGAAATATCAAAACCGGTAAAATTTCGGCCTTTTGTAGTTTCCAAACCTTTGTTGGGTAGGAAATTCTGATCGACTCCGACAATGGTAATTTCCGGATCTGTTTTTTCGGATTCGTGTTTTACTTCAGCATTGGAAGTAGCCGTAAACGATAAGGAAGTGGTAGTGAACGGGAAACTGTATTTGTCCTGAAACGCCTTTGCCTGCGGATAACTGATAATCGGATTGATCTTTTGTTCTGAATTGTTTCGGTTTACTCTTTCCGAAAAATCGTATTGACTGATTGAAAACGTATTGGCACCCATCGAAGCGAAATCCTTCATGATAGTGTTTTCCAATGCCGAAACTACCGTCAGGATTCCCACCAAAGCGGTTATTCCGATAGCAATGATCATCACTGTTAAAATGGTGCGCAAAAGCTGACTTCTAATCGCGCCCAGCGCAATTCTCGTATTTTCCTTAAAAAGACCGATTCCTCTCATAGTGATAATTTGTCATAAAAATAGGCTTATTGTTACATTTAGGAAGTAAGAATTTAGAAATTAGAAGTCAGAAAGTGTAAAAATTGATTTTAATAAAGCGCAATATGTTCGATATTTGCAAAAAATAAATAATGAAAGAATTTTAGAGTTCTGCTTTCAGAATTCTAATTTCTAAATTCTAAATTTAAAAATGGCTCAAAAACCAAGCATACCAAAAGGAACCCGCGATTTTTCGCCGGCAGAAGTTGCGAAACGTAATTATATCTTTTCCATTATCAAATCGAATTTCGAAAAGTTCGGTTATCAGCCAATCGAAACACCGACCTTCGAAAATTCCGAAACCTTAATGGGGAAATACGGAGAAGAAGGTGATAGATTAATCTTTAAGATTTTGAATTCGGGCGATTATCTGGCGAAAGCAAACGAGACTTTTTTAGCGGAGAAAAACAGTTTGAAGTTAACCTCGCAAATCTCAGAAAAAGCTTTGCGTTACGATTTAACTGTTCCTTTTGCGCGTTACGTGGTGCAACACCAGAACGAAATCGAGTTTCCTTTCAAACGTTATCAAATCCAGCCGGTTTGGAGAGCCGACAGACCGCAAAAAGGGCGTTTCAGAGAATTTTATCAGTGTGATGCCGATGTGGTGGGTTCCACTTCATTATGGCAGGAAGTGGAATTGGTTCAGTTGTACGACAGTGTGTTTTCGGCTTTAGGGCTGGAAGGCGTAACCATCAAAATCAACAACAGAAAAATCCTTTCCGGAATTGCTGAAGTAATTGGTGCTTCCGATAAATTAATCGACTTCACAGTTGCATTAGATAAATTGGATAAAATCGGTGAGGATGGTGTGAAAAAAGAAATGCTGGAAAAAGGAATTTCGGAAGCTGCTATTGAAAAAGTGCAGCCACTGTTCAACTTCACCGGAACTATTAAAGAGAAAATCGAAAAACTTTCCGCATTGCTTTTGTCTTCAGCAGAAGGAATGAAAGGAGTGGAGGAGTTACAGTTCATCTGTGATAACATTATGGCTTTAGGTTTGGATAAATCTGATTTGGATTTGGATGTAACATTGGCACGCGGACTGAATTATTACACCGGAGCCATTTTTGAAGTCAGCGCGCCAAAAGGAGTTGCAATGGGATCCATAGGTGGCGGTGGCCGTTACGATGACTTAACCGGAATCTTCGGATTGAAAAATATGAGTGGTGTCGGAATCTCATTTGGTCTGGACCGAATCTATCTGGTTTTGGAAGAACTGAATCTGTTTCCGCAAACAGTAACATCAACTTCAAAAGCCTTGTTCTTAAACTTTGGACATGAGGAAGCGTTATATTCGATGAAAGCAATTTCTCAACTGCGAAAAGAAGGTATTAAAGTGGAAATGTATCCGGATAATGCCAAAATCGGAAAACAATTCCAACATGCCGATAAACGTGGTATTCCGTTCGCCGTGATAGTTGGCGGTGATGAAATCGCAAATAACCAATACGCATTAAAAGATTTAGTTTCGGGTGAACAGAAGAAAGTGAGTTTAGGTGAACTGAAAGAACTTCTTAAATAATAGAAAAGGCTGTCGGAAAGGACAGCCTTTGTTTTTAAATGGCACCGAGGATTCACTGATTAAAAATATAATTCAGATAAAAATCTGCGAATCTGGGGTTTGTTTTTATGTTGTGACTATTTTTTTAAAATTATTTTTTAGTCACAAATTGAGAAAGAGTTATTCAATTCCCCCACAGCACCATACAACGGATTAAAATGACCTTAATCAGCTTAATTTGTGTCCTTTTCTTACATTTTGTAGATTAGTATGATATCTGCTTTGCTTTAGTGGTATTGGAGTTTTCCTGCATGGAATTCACAATGTTTTGAATTTAGTCATTAGTGGAAGTTAAATCATAAGAGATGAGTACTGCAAAACCAAACGATGAAAAACAATCTGGTGGTTATTTAAAAGTAGTTCCTACAATACTGACAACTGTTGGAGTATTGGTAGGTGCTATTCAGTATAATAGTAATTATGAGAAGGAAATTCGGAAAAACACTTATAACACCACCTTTGATATTTACCAGGAATTTACAGAAAAATGTGCTGTCCTGTCCCATTATGAAAAAGATAGTGTAGCTACAGAATCGTTTAACAGGGATTACAAGGATTTTGAAAAAATCTATTTCGGGAAATTTTTATTAGTTCAGGATTCTACCGTAAGTGACCAGGCTCAAAAATATTATGACCTTGTCAATAATTTTAAACAACAAGGTTCTCCTGTTTCCAATTCGGATCTTGAAGATGGTCTCTTGAATTTAATTTCCGCTTCAAGAAATTCTTTAAATAAAATAATAGAAAAATGAAAAGGCTATATTTTTTCTGCGCGCTGTTCTTCCTGACAATTACGCTTCAGGCACAAGAAGCAAAATTGGTAATCCTGAAGAATGGTGCTCCAATAAATCAGAATGATATGTCGGTAAAAATATCAGATGTAATTACGGTACAGATTTCAAATGAGAACCCGGCTATGAAATATAAAATCAGCAATTTGAGTCTGGATATCCGGACAGCTAAATCGGAGCAAATTAAGAATGTTCAAAATTCACCACGTTCCCAGAAAAAAATTACCCTGAAAAACGACAAGTTTGAAGTCAGCCCAAAAATTAAAATCAATATTCAGAAATACGCCAGCAGTGATGTAACACGATTCATCCTAAAATTAATTTTAGTCGAGGAAGAAAA
>NZ_DATIDM010000165.1:0-3164 GCF_035456225.1 Flavobacterium sp.
CATTAGTCCAGGCATTTCAGCTTCTGCCAATTCGATTTCTTTTCTTCCCCACGCAGCAAGATTGATATCTTTTACTTTGTAAGCAACAAATGGTAATGTCGTTGTACTCATCTATTTAGTATATTTGTTTTATGTTTTAACTTAATTCAAGTCTGCAAAATTAAGCATTTCCTTTATATTTCCTAAAGCATTGCACTTATTTTGTGATTTGTTTGGGTTTCTAATCTTTTGAAAAACAGTAAAATATCTCATGCCGCTTTTTAAGACAATCGATATTAGTCCAACATCAAAGGTTTTTCTCTGGAAAATAACCGAAGATTTCAACGAACTTTTCCGAAACGTTACGCTGAAGGATACTTCTTTGGCCCGATTGGAAGGGATGAAATCAGAGGGGCATCAGAAGGGTTTTTTAGCGGTGCGGATGTTGTTCCAGCACAACGGTTATGACGATTTCGATTTGTATTATGACGATTTCGGAAAACCACATTTACATGATGGTACGCATATTTCGATCTCGCATTCGTTTGATTTTGCAGCCATCGTTTTGAGTGAATGTAATATCGGGATCGATTTGGAACAGATAAAGGGAAAAATAATTCGGTTGGCACCCCGTTTTATGGATGTGTCGCATTTGGAAAATTTGTCGGAAACCGATACGATGAGAAAGGCAACTGTGGTTTGGGGGATTAAAGAGGCCATTTATAAACTGAAAAATGAATCCGGAATCAGTTTTCAGGATCATATTTTTGAAAATCCTTTTCAGTTGTCTGAAAAAAAATGCAGTGCCGAGCTACATTTTAAAGATATAGTTCAGCACTACAATATTATTTTTGAAGAAATTGATTTGGAAGGGAGTCAGCCCGACGGACACAATTACATGCTGGTTTGTGCGGTCGAATCTGAATGATGAACTCTTCTGCTTTCATAAATAAACATCATAAAGACAGTTCCCATTTTTCGGGCACGGAATTTTAAGGTTTCAGCATTTTCGCCTTCGAATAATTCATTCAGTGTTTCAATCCAAAGGTTCAGCCACAACCCAAAAATAGTCGGTGTGATGGTGTGATCGAATTTTTTGTCCACCTCCACATGCGCCTGTACCGGATTTCCGCTGAACTTTCTGGCGCCAAATAAATTGCTCTCCCAAAAATCAGTCAGTTTTTCCAAATGTGTGTCCCAATCGGAAATGGTTTCGTTGAAAAAATGTCCGATTTCTTCGTTGGCCCTGATTTTAGCGTAAAAGGCATGAATAAGTTTCGAAAGATCGTTTCTGCCCAGAATGTCGTTTTTCACGGTTAAATAACTAAAGTGTTCAGGATAATCATGATAGCGCTCGTGATTACGCTGCTCAAAATCAAATTGAACACTAATTTGTGTTTTTGTTGAGCTAAAATGGCGCCGTTCACAAAACTGCAGACTAAAACGACCAAAGCCAGTTGAATCATTTGAGAAAAGGAAGTGCCATTTTGTAAAATATACATCGCTGCGGCACCGCCCAAACAACTTTGTCCGATAATGGCTAAAGTGGCATAGGCGTAGTATTCTTTTTGAAATTCCTGAAATGTTTTTTGATAAAGAGTCATAATTTTTGTTTTTAGTAAGTCAAAAATAATATGCCTTTTATCGTTCATTTCATGATTTAAATCATGTTTTGAAAATTATCGGAAAACTTTTCGTTTAATGATTTTGATTTCATTTTTTCGTTCCAATGCTTTAATGGCCCGAATAACGGTTTCAACGCGAAGGCCGGTTAAGTCGGCCATTTGCTGTCTTGTTAAGTCGATCCGGTAACCGGCGGGATCTTTTTCGATTTTAAAGAATTTAATAGAATAATCGATGAGTTTCAGCAAACGGTGTTCGGGTTCCTGTGAAGAAATTTCTGCTGCCATGACCGATTTGTAATGTAGCCGTTGCGCCAGATTTTCAATAATAATCAAAGAAACCGAAGCGTTTTCGTTTACGAGATTCAGAAAGGAAGATTTTGGTAACACAAATAGTTCACAATCAGTAACTGCAATCGCATTGGCAGGATAAACCCGGTTGAGGAACAGCGGCGGTTCCCCAAAACTTTGTTTCGAACTGAAAATGCCTTGTATAAACTCTCTGCCGTCATCGTTGAAATTGCACATTTTTACGTCGCCGCCAATAATCTGAAAATAATTTACCGGCAAGTCGCCTTCGCGGAAAATAATAGCACCTTTAGCGTATTTTTTTCGTAAAGCATTGTGGGATTCCAATAATTCTTCAGGGATCATAAGGATATTCTATCAGTTCAGCACAAAAATACTATTAAAATTTTACGGATTTTAAAAATAAACTACATTTACCGACTCATAATGAAGAATAAGCAAATGCTGTACAACGCTATTTTATCGGCTAAAAATAAAAACCAAAAACTTTTGGCGGTCCTTCTCGATCCGGATAAGATTGTTTTGGACGAAGTTGCGGTTTTGGCAGATAAGATAAACAGTTCTCCGGCTACTCATATTTTCGTAGGCGGAAGTATAGTGGAGGCTGACATCATTGATGAACTGATTGTGCTTTTAAAGCAAAAGACAAGTTTGCCGATTCTGCTTTTTCCCGGTAATCCGTCACAGATTTCAAGCAAGGCGGATGCAATTTTGTTTCTGACGCTACTCTCGGGAAGAAATCCGGATTATTTGATAGAACATCAGGTAAATGCGGTTCCGATTCTGAAGCGAACCAATCTGGAAGTGATTTCAACGGGTTATATTTTAATCGAAAGCGGTACTCAAACTGCTGTGGAGCGCGTCAGTAAAACAGACCCAATGGATAGGGAGAATTCCGATTATGTGGTTCAAACCGCTCAAGCCGGGGAATATATCGGAAATAAATTAATCTATCTTGAGGCGGGAAGCGGAGCCAAAAATGCGGTTCCTCTGGAAATGATCAGAAAGGTTTCGAAGAGCATTCAGGTTCCTGTCATCGTAGGTGGCGGAATCCGTTCGAAAAAAGCGATTGACGACGCTTATGATTCGGGAGCCGATTTGGTGGTTATCGGAACGGCTTTCGAAAACGATCCTAATTTTTTTAATTTCAGTACCCATGCTTGATTTCTTTCTTGATGCTTATAAAGATGCTTCACTAACGAAAATTATACTGGAATTCATTGCTTTTGTATGCGGGATTTTGAGTGTGATATT
>NZ_DATIDM010000166.1:0-6265 GCF_035456225.1 Flavobacterium sp.
ATTTTTATGAATTCATAATTAAAAACAAATTCTATAACAATCACCACTACTCTGACTATGAAAAAAATTGCAGTAAACGCACTTTCATTAAGCTTCCTTTTTTTAGGATGTTTTGTCGTAAAGGCACAGAATACCCAAACTTCAAAGTACAATTACAATGAAGCTTTCGGCAATAACTTTTATACAAAAAACGCAACAGAAACACGCTCTGCCAGCGGTCAGCCCGGAGCAAAATACTGGCAAAACAGAGCCGACTACAGCTTAACGGCAACCTTAAACGACCAGACAAACGAAATTACCGGTTCGGAAACGCTGACTTACACCAACAACAGTCCGGACAAAATGGGCTTTTTATGGATGCATTTAGACCAAAATCTGTTTAAAAAGGATTCCCGGGGGAACGCTATCATTCCTGTTAAAGGAAGCAGAAACGGAGCCAGAGGCCAGGTTTTCGATGGAGGCCACAAAATCAAATCCGTTTCGATTGTCAGCATTCAAAACGGAAAAACGGTTGAAAAAGAAGTTAAGTACTCTATTGTTGATACCCGAATGCAAATCATCCTTCCCCAAGAACTGAATGCCAACGGAGGAACTGTAAAAATAAAAATTGATTTCTCTTTCATCTCCCCTATCGAAGGTTCGGACAGAATGGGCGTTCTAGATACTAAAAACGGAAAAATATTTGCCATGGCACAATGGTATCCGAGAATGTGTGTTTATGACGATGTTCGCGGATGGGATACACATCCGTATTTAGGCGCCGGTGAATTCTATTTGGAGTACGGTGATTTTGACCTTGCTATCACAGTTCCGGCTAACCATATTGTAGTTTCATCGGGTGAATTGCAAAACCCTAAAGAAGTATACACCGCTGAACAACAAAAACGCTGGGAACAAGCTAAACAAAGTGAGAAAACGGTTATCATCCGTTCGGAAGAAGAAGTTACCAATCCGTCTTCACGTCCTTCAGGAAAAACCACTTTGACCTGGAAATTCAAAATGAAAAATTCCCGTGATGTATCCTGGGCTTCTTCGGCTGCTTTCGTTATTGACGCGGCAAGAATCAATCTGCCCAGCGGGAAAAAATCGTTAGCTATCGGTGCTTACCCGGCAGAAAGTAATGGAAAACAAGCTTGGGGAAGAGCTACAGAATACACTAAAACCTCTATAGAAAATTATTCCAAAAGATGGTATGAATATCCTTATCCGGCAGCAGTAAATGTAGCGGCAAATGTAGGCGGAATGGAATATCCGGGTATTGTGTTTTGTCATTACAGATCAAAAGGAGAAGGTCTATGGGGAGTAACCGATCATGAATTCGGACACAACTGGTTCCCAATGATTGTTGGTTCTAATGAGCGATTATTTGCCTGGATGGACGAAGGTTTCAACACATTCATAAACGGCATCAGCTCTGAAGATTTCAACAACGGCGAATACAAAGAGGAAAAAATAAACAGGCATCACGAAGCTTCTGTACTCACAAGTCAGTCTTTGGAGCCTATTATAAGTGCTCCGGACAATTTAAAGGAAGCTAATTTAGGATTATTGGCCTATCAGAAACCGGGCGAAGGATTACACATGCTGCGTGAAATGTTAGGCAAAGAACGATTTGATTATGCTTTCAGAACTTATGTTGAGCGTTGGGCCTTCAAACACCCGATGCCGGACGACTTTTTCAGATCGATTGAAAATGTGGCGGGAGAAGATTTAAGTTGGTTCTGGAGAAGTTGGTTCATCAACAACTGGCAGTTGGATCAGGCTATTACAAAAGTAAAATACATTAAAAACGATGCTAAACAAGGCGCTTTGATTACCATTGCCAATCTGGAAAAAATGCCAATGCCGGTGACTTTGGATATCAAAACGAAAAGCGGTGCCGTAACAAGAGTTAATCTTCCGGTTGATATCTGGCAGCGTAATATGGAATGGACCTTCAAACACGATTCGAAAGAAGAATTGGAGAGCATCACTATTGACCCTGAAAATAATATGCCGGACATTAATGAGGAAAACAACACCTGGACATTAGCCAAAAACGGTGTTGAAAAAGCAGCTGATTTAAGCGCTTACACTGGAAATTTCTCCAGTAAGCAAATGCCGATTAAAATCAAATTTACGCAAGAAGACGGTGATTTGATTATTAATTCAGAAGGAAGGCCACCGTTCCCAATGGAAAATAAAGGAAAGGACAAATTCGCTATTGAACAGGCCGGGATTGTAATTCAGTTTAACGAAACAAAATCCGGTTTCAATTTTAAAGTCGGTGAACAGAGTTTTGAATTTACCCGCGATAAATAATCCGTAAGTTATTTTTAAAAATAAAACTATAAAAAACATCAGTGATCGCTGATGTTTTTTTATTTGGAATAGGGCAAACTTTAAACTTAAAAATCAGTATAGATCATTCCAGAATATTAAAGTTGATATACAATCCTTCATCAGAAAAATAATTATATAAATCCACAACCTCTGATTCGATTTTGTCTTTATTAATTATTTGTTTCGAACGAAATTGGTAAACAAACTTATATTCCGATTTAGGATAATTATCTCCTATTTTATTAAAACTCTTCAGAGTGAGCCCTCTCTTTTCTATTTCTTTCAATTGCAAAGCATTTCGTTCAGATTTAAAAAAAATTGTGTGAATGATCTTCTTTTCAGTTTCGGGGCTTTCCAATCTTTTAATTTCATCCCGGACATCGAGCATCAACGTTTCAGGAATATTGGGTTTAATATAATCGTCGAAATAATCCCATGCCGGATCAGTATAGGTGTCCACCCTGAGAGAGTATGTGAAATCATTTATTTTTACATTATCAAACGCATCTTTTATAATGGAACTGGTATCAGAATAAATTACCATATGATAATTTCCCTCATAAAAGTAACTGGAAACAAATACATACCTTAATCGTTTAGCATTCAAAATTTCAAGCACGTTCGCTTCATACTTAAGGAATGATTCTTTTTCCGTTTTGTTTGGCAATCCTTCAGCATCAGGTTCGATTAATGATGCATTTATTATAGCAACTTCCTTCATTTCCGAAATAGGCCAGAGTATCTCAACCGAACGATTAAGAGTTATTAGCGCTTTTTTGTCATCTAAAAATGTATAATAATAACTCCAGTTTTCTTCAATTAATTCAGAATTGGTTCTTTGAGCAAAGACAACGTTTGAAAAAAACAATGCGAATGAAAAAAACAATTTTATCATACCGATGCGTATTTAGTTAATACTTAATCAATTGTTAGCGAAAAATAACGCACTTAAATTGCAACATATAAGAAAGAAATTCTATACGAAATAAACTTTTCCGTTTCCGCATACGATTTAAAAATCGGAGAACAGAATTATAATTTTACCTTCGATAAATAATTCGGAATTCATTTTGATTTCAAATGAAAAAACCAGTAAATACTGGCACTTTTTTTATTTATGTTTGCAAAAACAATCCTTATATGAAAAACATATTGTTTTTTCTGACTTTCGTCTTCTTTTCACAATTACTATTTTCACAGGAAAGCGTTTCGTTTTATTTTGACAATAACAAATCCGAATTAGGAAATGAGCAAATAAATAATTTGACTGAATGGATAAATTCAAATAAAAATTCTAAAATACTTTCTATTATTGGTTCAACAGATAAAAAAGGAACTACCGAATCAAATAAAAACTTATCCTTGAGAAGAGTTGATTTTTTGATAAAAGCTTTAGACAATCAAATAAAATGCCGGGAAGATTTTAAAACTATTGGTTTAGGTGAGAAAGAGTCTAAACTGTTCGATAATGCATTAGACAGAAAAGTCACTATCTATTATCTTAAAAAAAACCAATTTGATCTGGAAGAATTTATTATCAATGATTTTATAGTTTCGAAAACGATAGATTCTTTAAAGATAACCGATGTAAATGAATTAAAACTATCAAAAAAATTGAGTCTGACTGAAATTACAGAATTGACACCAAATGCCACATTGTTTTCTTTAGAGGGAATTGAATTTGAATTTGATTCGGATATTTTATTAGGTAACAGCAAACGTAATTTATTAAAATGGGCTGCTTTATTAAATGAAAAACCCAACATAAAAATCATTATTATGGGACATATATGCTGTGTTCCAAGAGACGATTATAAATTGTCTTCCAGAAGAGCAAAGGCGGTTAAAAACTTTTTAATTCAACAGGGCATTTCAGAAGAAAGATTGCAGTATATTGGCTATGGCGCTTCGAAACCTAAATACAGAATTCCGGAAAAAAACGGCTATGAAGCTTTAATGAACCGAAGAGTCGAAATTTTAATTGTTGATAAATAATGACATTGTTTTTATATTATATTTGTGATAACTAAAGACGCTAACCCTATGAAAAAATTATACTTCCTACTAATTGCAATAGTATTTACATCGGCTTGTTTTGCTCAGAAAAAAGAAAAAATCAAAGGTTCCAAAATAGTAACCGTTACCCAAAAAGAAGTTGAACCTTTTGAAAGCCTGGAGATTGAAGACAATCTTGAAATTTTCATCATTAAAGGTGAGAAACAAGGCATTGAAATTGAAGCCGATGATAATCTTCATGACGCTTTAAAATATGAAATGGTTGGAAGCGCACTTCGTTTAAGTTCTGCCAAAGAAGTTATAGGAGCCAAAAAATTCAGTGTTCGCGTAACGTATACGGACAATCTGAAATTAATTACCGTAAAACAGGACGCCCAGTTAAATGCACTTGCCGATTTGCAGTTAAAAGAGATAACAGTAAAAAATTACGATTATTCAAAATCGTATTTAAATGTAAAATCCAATCATTTTACGTTGCTGATGAATGACAAGTCCAAAGCTGAATTAAACGTAAAATCAGAATCGGCTACTTTAGAATTGAGCAAAAACGCAGAACTGAAAGCGTTGGTAAACACTACGAATTTAAAATTGGATCTCTATCAAAAAACCAATGCCAATGTGGAAGGCGAAGCCGCGACAGCAAAAATACGTCTGGATAATAACGCAACACTTTCGGCTAAAAAACTGGCTGCATCAGACATGGAACTGACTGCCGAATCATACACAACTGCCAACGTAAACGCTATTAAGAATATCAGCATTACTGCAACAGGAAAATCGGAAATCCAATTGTATGGCGTTCCTAAAGTGAACATGATCAATTTTGCCGACAATGCAACCTTATACAAGAAACAGATTCAATAATCTTACACATTAAGAGATAAAAAAACACCTGCAAAAAGCAGGTGTTTTTTTTATTAGTAATTCCATTGGCGCTGTCTGTCCAGTTCTTTCATTTCTTCAATTGTTTCTCTCGGAATCACTTTCAGGAAAGAAGGATGCTGTTCAATGGCATATTCTATTTTTTCAACAATTTCATCTATGGTTTCATTGTCGTAATCAATCTGCAATGGTTCTTTTATTATAAATGATTGCAGGATTCCTTTCTTCTTTAATCGCAACCCTTTCTTGTCAAATGAACGGCGGAAACCGTCAATCACAATCGGAACCACAATAGGCTTATGCTGTTTTATGATGTGGGCGGTTCCTTTTCGGACAGGTTTAAACGATTTTGTTGTCCCTTGCGGAAAAGTGATTACCCATCCGTCTTCCAGTGCGATTTTTATGTTTTCGGTATCATTCGGATTAACTTCTTTTTTCTCGTTCTCTGCAACATCTTTGCCTCCTGCCCTCCAGGTTCTTTCAACCGTTATGGCTCCGACATAAGACAAAACCCTCGGAAGTAATCCCGCCTGCATGGTTTCCTTGGCTGCCACATAATAAATGTTGAGTTTAGGATTCCACAAATAGCCAATATTTTTTATGTTGTCATGTCGGCCTTTTAAACTGGCATTGAAAACGTGAAACATCGCAACAACATCCGCGAAATAAGTCTGGTGATTCGAAATAAAAAGAACATTGGTCTGCGGTAAGTCCTTAATAATATCGGAACCTTCAATATGCAATTCGTTGAAACCGCGATATCGTCTGTGGGTTAACGCACCGAAAACACGAATCAACCATTTCTTGATAAAAAGTATATGACCAAAAGGATTTCTTTTAAACAATCCCATAATTCCTTACATTAATTTTCTAAAAAGTCAGCAAATTTATGAAAAACTGTACTAATCCAATACTTTCTTGATGGTTTCTTTAAGTTCACTCATCATCATGGCAGTAGCGCCCCAAACCACATACTTGTCCACATTAAAAACCGGAACTTTTATGTTTTCGGTATCATTCGGATTAACTTCTTTTTTCTCGTTCT
>NZ_DATIDM010000167.1:0-6238 GCF_035456225.1 Flavobacterium sp.
GATGCTCTTTGGATAAAAGAAACAGAAAAAGTTACCAACCACGACGTAAAAGCCGTTGAGTATTTTATCAAAGATGCTTTTGAAAAACTTGGCTTATCCGAATACAAAGAATTTATCCACTTTGGATTGACCTCACAGGACATCAACAATACCGCTATTCCTCTTTCGACAAAAGACGCTTTTGAGCAGGTATATATGCCATCTTTGATTTCTGTAATTTCAAAATTAAAAGAACTAAGCCAAGAATGGAAAAACATTCCAATGCTTGCCAAAACCCACGGACAACCAGCCTCTCCTACTCGTTTGGGTAAAGAAATTGGTGTTTTTGTAGAACGATTGGAAGAACAAATGCGTTTGTTATTCAACATTCCGTTTGCAGCTAAATTTGGTGGTGCAACCGGAAATTACAATGCACATCACGTAGCATATCCACAGATTGACTGGAAACAATTTGGTACCCAATTCGTAGAAAACAACTTGGGACTTCACCATTCTTTTCCAACAACACAAATCGAACATTACGACCATTTTGCAGCATTTTTTGATGCTTTGAAAAGAATCAATACCATCATCATAGATTTGGACAGAGATATTTGGACTTATGTTTCGATGGAATATTTCAAACAAAAAATCAAAGCCGGAGAAATTGGCTCATCGGCTATGCCTCATAAAGTAAACCCGATTGATTTTGAAAACTCCGAAGGAAACTTAGGAATTGCCAATGCCATTTTCGAACATTTGGCTGCTAAATTACCTGTTTCCAGATTGCAACGCGATTTGACTGACAGCACCGTTTTGAGAAATATTGGAGTTCCTATCGGACATACAATAATTGCTTTTGAAGCCACTTTAAAAGGTTTGAACAAACTCCTTCTAAACGAATCAAAATTTGAAGAAGATTTAGAGAAAAACTGGGCTGTTGTTGCCGAAGCAATTCAAACAATTTTAAGACGTGAAGCTTATCCAAATCCTTATGAAGCTTTGAAAGGATTGACTAGAACCAACGAAACCATTGACAAAAAAGCGATTCATAATTTCATTGGAACTTTAGATGTTTCCGATGAAATAAAAGCAGAATTACTTAAAATAACGCCAAGCAATTTCATTGGAATTTAATAAAACCTGTAGTCATTTTACATCAAAAGCTATCCTTTTTGGGTAGCTTTTTTTTTATTCTTTAAATTAAATAACTAAAAAACCAAACCTCAAAAAATTTTCTTTTTTCGTAAATTAGCCATCCACGATTGTTTAAAACAAACCGTTTTGACCAACAAGCATCCTAATTTATGAGTCTATTATCCACTGCATCCGAAACTACAAGCCATTTAAACCCTTTAATCAGCGATTTAGGTCTAATTTTAATGACTGCAACCATTGCTGTCCTAATATTTAGAAAGCTCAAACAACCATTGGTATTGGGATATCTGATTGCGGGATTTTTGGCGGGGAATCATTTTGATTTTTTCCCTTCGGTCAAAGAGATTAAGAGCGTAGAAGTCTGGGCGGAAATTGGTGTTATCTTTTTACTTTTCAGTCTCGGACTCGAATTTAGTTTCAAAAAACTGATGAAAGTGGGAGGAACCGCCTCCATCACTGCAGGTGTGCAAATTGTGAGTATGTGTATTCTGGGCTATTTCGTTGGTCAATGGTTGGGTTGGCCTCAAATGGACAGTATCTTTTTGGGAGTGATTCTTTCCATATCCTCTACGACAATTATTTTAAAATCGTATGACGAATTGGGCGTTAAGACCCAAAAATTTGCCGGAATCGTTATCGGTTCTTTAATCGTTCAGGACATACTTGCCATTTTGATGATGGTTTTATTGTCAACGATTGCCGTAAGCAATCAGTTTTCTGGAGGTGATCTGATGATGTCGGTTTTAAAACTGGTATTTTTTCTTGTGATTTGGTTCCTGGGAGGAATTTTTATCATACCAACTGTACTCAAAAAAACCAAACACCTACTCACCGACGAAATGCTGCTTATCATTTCACTGGCGTTGTGTCTGGTAATGGTTATTTTTGCTGCCAATGTTGGTTTTTCTCCCGCTCTTGGGGCTTTCATAATGGGATCCATCATTGCCGAAACAACACAGGCGGAACACATAGAACACCTTGTAAAACCTGTAAAAGACTTATTTGGAGCCGTATTTTTTGTATCGGTTGGTATGTTGATAAATCCGCAAACCTTGTATGAACACGCCATTCCTGTTGTCATTCTTTCTATTGTTACCGTCTTTGGTCAATCCATCAGTGCTACATTTGGTGCCATATTATCAGGACAACCCCTAAAAGATTCCATCAGAACCGGAATGAGTTTATCGCAAATCGGGGAATTCTCCTTTATCATCGCGACTTTGGGAGTGACGCTGAAAGCTACCAATTCTTTTTTGTATCCAATTGTAGTTGCTGTTTCGGCTGTTACTGTATTTACGACACCTTTTATGATTAAATATTCGCTTCCGGTCTCTGAATATCTGGCTCTAAATCTCCCACGTAAATGGACCAAACGAATTGAGCGCTACTCGGCGAGTACTCAAGCGATAAAAACAGTGAATCTTTGGCAAACCGTAATTAATGCTTTTTTAATCCAAGTGATTGTGCTTGTTGTAATCATACTCGCCATCATCTTGCTTTCTTCTCGCTTCATACAGCCTTTGGTCGAAGACTATCATTTAGGAAACCCATTGGTTGCCCTGATAACATTGGCTATGGTATCCCCATTTTTATGGGCGCTCGCTTTTCGCAGAGTGGCCACCCGCGAAGTGGAACAATTAATGCTGGACCGAAAATCACGAGGCCCATTGACAATGTTGTTCTTCATCCGAATAGTACTGACCATTTTCTTTATCGGTTTGTTGTTAAACACCTTCTTCTCTTCAAAAATTGCGCTGATCACATTGGTAATTGCCGTTGTAATATATTTGATTTTCCAAAAGAAACTGCACTTTCAATACCACAAAATTGAGAATCATTTTTTTAGCAATTTGAACGACAGAGAAATTTCCAGAGCCAAAAGAAGCCGAAGCGATTTAACCCCTTGGGACGGGCACATGGCAATGTTCGACATCGCTGCTGAATCCAACATAGCCGGTGAAGCATTGAAAAAACTGCAAATCAGAGAAAATTTAGGCATAAACCTTGTTTCGATAAAACGTGGTGAAATTACAATCCATATCCCCGATGCTAATGAACGTATTTTTCCGGGAGATGAAATTTGCGTAATTGGAACGGATGCTCAGGTACAGGAATTTAAAAAATACCTCGATCAACACGAAATGGATATTTCTCCTGAAATCAAAGAACCCGATATCGTTTTGCGCCAAATAGAATTAAAAAACCACACCTTCATAGGAAAGAGCATCAAAGAATCTAAACTCCGTGAAAAAACTAAAGGCTTAATTGTTGGTATTGAAAAAAGAGGAAACCGAACCCTTAATCCCGAATCGAACGTCATTCTGGAAAAAGATGATATTTTATGGATAGTTGGAGATAAAAAACTATTGTCCGATTTGGGGCATGATTAGACTTTCCCTTGTCTTATAAAGAACACTGGTCGAAAGGCTGGTGTTTCTTTTTTTAGGAGCAGAACAATAGTTTTTCATAACAGCTTTCCTCCCGCTTTTCGTTTCAATCTTATAAGCCGAACACCGGCTTATAAGGATTTCCACTGCAATCGGGGCTAGAGAAGATGTTTATCATTCTAAGGATGATTTCAATGTAAAACTGTTAAACATTTGTAATGCTTTTCATATATTTGAAAACAACAAAACATCACCGTATTATAAAAATATGGAAAATTCCAAAGAAATTCCCTAGCTATCCGAAGTCTCCCGACTTCGCCACACGCGCTGAACAAGCAATGCAATCCTTAATCCCAATTCAAATAATTCATCAACCATCAAAAGCTTAGAAAAAATGATTGTAGTTAAAGTAACATACACAGTAAATGATGAATATGTAAATACGAATAAAGAAATGATACAAAAGTTTATGAGCGATTTCAACAAATTGGACAGCACCCAATTTTTGTATTCCGTTTTTCAAACTGAAGACAGTAAAACTTTTATTCATCTTTCACAGTACAAGAACAAAGACATACAGCAAGTATTACTAAACACGCCAAGTTTTCTTCATTTCCAAGAACAACGGGATAAAAACCTAGCTTCTGAACCTAAAATTGAATTTCTAAATTTTATTGGAGCATCAAAAGAAGTGCTTTAAAAATTACTTATTTCCCTCTAAATTGCTCTGCGTGAGGGATGGCAGTGGAGCTCTCCCGATTTTTCATCGGGAAGCGGGAACGTACAGCCCGACCCGAAGTTTTTCACGAAGGGTCACGCCCAAAAAAATATTAAACGTTATAAGAAGCAAAAAAGGTGCATGAACTGAATCTTACACCTTTTTTACTTTTAGACTTTCGCCTTATATTATCTCGAATAATTTGGAGCTTCTTTTGTGATGGTCACATTATGAGGGTGACTTTCGTTGATACCACTCGCTGTAATACGAACAAAACGACCTGTATCTTGTAGAGTTGCAATGTCTTTAGCTCCACAATAACCCATACCGGCACGAAGTCCGCCAATGAATTGCTGCATACTTTCGTTCAATTCTCCTTTGTAAGGTACACGTCCTACGATTCCTTCCGGAACCAATTTCTTAACATCGTCTTCTACGTCTTGAAAATAACGGTCTTTAGAACCTTCCTGCATGGCTTCAACAGAACCCATTCCTCTGTAGGATTTGAATTTTCTTCCTTCAAAAATAATAGTTTCTCCTGGGGATTCCATTGTTCCTGCTAGTAATGACCCAAGCATTACACAATCAGCTCCTGCAGCAATAGCTTTAGGTATATCTCCTGTGTAACGAATTCCACCATCGGCAATTACAGGAACTCCCGTCCCTTTTATAGCCGCAGCTACTTCCAGTACAGCTGAAAACTGAGGAAAACCAACACCTGCAACGATTCTGGTAGTACAAATAGAACCCGGTCCGATTCCTACCTTTACCCCATCGGCACCGCTTTCTACTAAATATTGTGCAGCTTCCGGAGTAGCAATATTACCAACAATTACATCTAATCCAGGAAATTTAGCCTTTACAGCTTTCAATACATCAACCACCCCTTTGGTATGACCATGTGCAGTATCAATAATTACGGCGTCCACACCAGCATTTACCAAAGCAGTTGCTCTATCCACAGCGTCAGCAGTAACTCCCAAAGCAGCAGCTACTCTCAATCGACCAAATTTATCTTTATTTGCATTTGGTTTTTGAGCTAATTTGGTAATATCTCTAAAAGTGATTAAACCAACCAACTCGTTTTTATCATTTACTACAGGTAATTTTTCGATTTTATTTCCTTGTAATACTACCTCGGCTTCTTCCAATGAAGTCCCTTCGGCAACGGTTACCAGATTTTCGGATGTCATAACCTCAATGATAGGCCTTGCACCATTTTTTTCGAAACGTAAATCTCTATTGGTAACAATTCCTTTCAAGATTTTATTTTCATCTACAATAGGAATACCACCAATACCATATTCTCTCATGGCATTTTTTGCATCTGTAACAGTGGCATTCAGTAACAATGTAACAGGGTCGATAATCATACCAGACTCCGCACGTTTTACTTTACGCACTTTGGCTGCTTGTTGCTCAATGGTCATGTTTTTATGCAAAACACCTATTCCTCCTTCTTGCGCCATAGCTATTGCCATAGAACTTTCGGTTACTGTATCCATAGCTGCAGATACAATAGGAACATTTAGCGTTATATTTCTTGAAAATTTGGATTTGATACTCACTTCGCGCGGAAGAACATTCGAGTAATTGGGAACTAATAATACATCATCGTAGGTTAAACCTTCTCCGACAATCTTGGAGGTATGTGCTTTCATGTTGCAATTTCTAGTTGAATTGCGTGCAAATATACACAAACTTGAGCTAAAAAACTTTACTCCTTATTATTTTATTTTAAAAAAGTAATTTAAGTGGCTTTCAGATTCAAACAATTGACGAGCCAATTTTATCAATTAAACATTTGTGTTTTCCACCTTTTCATTTAGTACTTCCTCCCGAAATAATATTAAAACCTATCTGAAAAGTGAGTGCATTTGCCTTCGAAACATCCTTATATGACAAGAGATTATCAGCCATAGCATAAAAGTTAAACATCCCTATATTTGTTGCCAATCCTAGTCCTATATTTGAACTGGAGTAAGTATCGATGGTG
>NZ_DATIDM010000168.1:0-2398 GCF_035456225.1 Flavobacterium sp.
CAAATATATTTTCTCGGGAAGTGCTGTTGTCGATATAAATAACACATCAGGTTTAGGTAAAGGGAAAGCGGCTCCAATTGTTGCCATTTACACCTTGCATGATATGACCAAAGAAAAGGAAGGGAAAATTGATGTTGAACAGCAAGATATTGCTTATTCGAATGACAATGGTTTTACATGGCAGAAATTTGAGGAAGGAAATCCTGTCGTGAAAAACCCTGGAATACGTGATTTCCGTGACCCAAAAGTATCTTGGGATGAAACACACAAACAATGGATTATGGTTTTGGCTGCTCAGGACCGAGCGCAATTCTATAAGTCAACAAATCTTAAAAATTGGGAGTATTTATCTGAATTTGGAAAAGAAATTGGTGCTCATGGAGGCGTTTGGGAATGTCCGGATTTCTTTCAGATAAAAGTAGAAGGTACGAAGGAAACCAAATGGGTTTTAATTCAAAATTTAAATCCAGGCGGACCAAATGGAGGTTCAGGAGTGCAATATTTTGTGGGCGATTTTGATGGAAAAATGTTTACACTCGATCCTAATTTTGCCAAAAGAGTAAATGAAGAAAAAGCTGTTTGGGTAGACTATGGAAAGGATAATTATGCAGGCGTAACATGGAATAATATTCCCAGTACCGATGGGAGAAGGTTATTTATTGGATGGATGTCAAATTGGGATTACGCGCAGCAGGTTCCGACAACTACATGGAGAAGCAGTACAACAATTCCGCGCGAACTTAAACTGGTTAAAAAAGGAAACGATTATAATCTAATCAGTAATCCTGTAATTGAAATCAATAAATATATTTCCAAGACTATTAAAGGAAAAAATATAAAGGCTAAAGGAGAAGTTGTAATTAGTGAATCCAAAAAAATAGATTTAACTCAGGCGATTTTAAGTTTTAATTTGAAAAACTTAAAAAAAGACACTTATAGTTTTACACTTTCAAACGCTCTTGGCGAATCATTGACTTTCGGTTTAAACACTGCAGAAAATTATTTATTTATTGATCGTTCAAAAGCTGGTAAAATTGATTTCTCTGAAAAATTTGCTTCAACAGTTACCAAAGCAGCTTTAGAAGGAGAGCAGAAAGTTGCTGCTTTTAAAATTGTTTTGGACAAAACATCAATTGAAATTTTTTATAATAATGGCGAAAGAGTAATTACCGAAATCTTTTTCTCAAATCAGCCATTTACTTCAATTTCTGCTTCTTCAAAAGAAGGAATGGAAATTTCTAATCTCGTAATTAACCAATTAAATACTAACCAAAAACCACTAATTTATGAAAAGTAAATTTATTTATTTTCTATTTTTCTTCTTTCCGGTGCTGATAATGACGGCGCAGGAAAAAGGAATTAAAGGAACTGTAACTTCGTCAGATGATGGACTACCTCTTCCTGGGGCTACTATAACAATTTCAGGAACAAAGAACAGCGTTTCCACAGATTTTGATGGAAAGTTTTCTATCGAGGAAATTGCCCCTGATGCTACACTAGTTGTTACTTTTGTAGGCTATGGCTCGCAAACGATTTCACTTAAAGGTCAAAAAAATATCAATATAGCTTTAAAAGTTGGTAACAATCAATTGAATGAAATTGTGGTAACGGGTTATTCCAAACAAAAGAAGGCTGATATTACCGGATCGGTTGCCATTGTGAATGTAAAAGACATGATGAAACAACCTGAGCCTAATCCAATTAAGGCTTTGCAGGGAAGAGTTGCTGGCGTAAGAGTATCTTCTGACGGCTCGCCAAGCGGTGGAAATACAAAAGTGGTAATTCGAGGTGTGGGAACCTTAAACAACACTGACCCACTTTACGTAATTGACGGTATGCCAACTAAATCAGGGATGCATGAGTTAAATCCAAATGACATTGAGTCAATCCAGATTTTGAAGGATGCTGCTTCAGCCAGTATTTATGGTTCCAGAGCTTCAAATGGAGTAATTATTATTACTACCAAAAAAGGAAAAGAAGGTAAAATGAGAATCAATTTTAACACATATACCTCACTTTCCAGCTACTCCAATAAATTGAGTGTGATGAATGCTAACCAATTTGGACAGGCGCTTTGGCAGGCCAATATTAATGATGGTTTAGACCCGAATAATAATCATTTGAGTTATCAGTTTGATTGGTCGGTGAATAATAATAAGCCACAATTGAACAAAGTGTTAGTTCCGGAATATTTGGATGCGGAGCGAACCATGAAATCATCCAATACAGATTGGTACGATGCTATCTCGCAAACCGGAGTTGCCAGTTCTTATGATTTATCGGTTTCGAATGCTTCAGATAAAGGAAGTTATCTTTTTTCAGCAGGCTATTATGGAAATGAAGGTGTTGTAAAAACTACCGAATTTAAAAGGCTTTCTGCCAGAATGAACAGTTCGTA
>NZ_DATIDM010000169.1:0-13189 GCF_035456225.1 Flavobacterium sp.
GCTTCTTGTGACACTAACGAAGTTCACTTTGCATGGTTAAACACAGCAAAAGACAATGGTGGAATCGAAGGTGTAACTTACCCATTGTTGGCTGATACAACAAGAAACTTATCTACTGCTTTAGGCATTTTAGATGCAGAAGAAGTATTCAACGAAGAAACTGGTGATTATTTAATCGAAGGTTCAAATGTTACTTACAGAGCTACTTATCTTATTGATGAGACTGGAAAAATTTTCCACGAAAGTGTAAACGACATGCCATTAGGAAGAAATGTTGGTGAGTACTTACGTTTAATCGACGCTTACACTCACGTTCAGACTAAAGGTGAAGTTTGTCCTGCTAACTGGGAAAACGGAAAAGAAGCTATGACAGCTGACCGATTAAGTACTGCTGCTTACTTAAGCAAAAACTAATCAGAAAAACCTATACAAAACTCCAAATTCCAATAAAACTTGGGATTTGGGGTTTAATTAAAAAATCAGAAACGCCATGTTAATAGAATTAAACGAAGACACCCTTCAAAATATAGTTGGCACCAACGAAAAAGTGGTAGTGCAATTTTCTGCCTCATGGTGCGGGAACTGCCGAATCATGAAACCGAAGTTCAAAAGACTTTCTACAGAAAATGAAAACATCGCTTTTGTTTTAGTGGATGCTGAAAATTCTCCGGAATCAAGAAAACTGGCTAATGTTTCCAATTTACCAACATTTGCCACATTCGTAAACGGAAAACTGGTAAACGAAACACAAACCAATAAGGCAGAAGTTTTAACCGAATTGGTTAATGAAATCATATAACTATGAAATTACCGGTAATAAAACATCTGACGCAGTTTATTGAAGAAAACGATCAGGATTATATTGTTGAAACCATCGAAGTATTGGAAGCCCTAACCGAAGTTCCGTCATTAAAAGATGAAGAACTGGATGTTATCGGTGAGTTGATTTCCAACATGTACGGCGCACTGGAAGTAAACAAAATGGTAAAAAACGGAACCGATAAAAAAGAAGCGCTTAATGCCTTTATGCAACGTGTTTTGGGCTCCATTGATAAATAGCCTTTTTATTAGCAACACCAAAGCTTTTCTGTTAAAAAGAAAGGCTTTTTTTATTATATCGTTAAATAAAGTGAATATTTTTAGTATGCATTCCTATTAATTTAACAAAATAATCATATATTCGTTATTCTAAATTAACGCATATATGAAAGAAACTACTTATTTTATTTGTATTTTATCGCTGTTAATTGTAAATATTTCCTTCGCACAGGATGTACAATCAGGGTACAAACCCCGTCCGAAAGAATATGAATTGTACGGAAAAATAGGCGACAGTATTTTCACATTAAAGACTCCCACCGAAAATTTTGCCGGAAAAACATTCGAGAGTAAATTACCTTACCCGATTCTGTTCATCCACGGATTAAATTCCAGTTCCGAAACCTGGAACACAACTACAGACTATTTCGATTCCCAATACAGTTATACTTATGGCGGCCGCTTTGATTTCTGCTTGAATGCAGACGGAAACAATGCCACCACAAACAAAAATTTTTACCCTCTCCCGGGCGCGGACATTGCCGCTTTCGAATCTTCGGTCATCAACGGTGATTATTACTATGTCAACTTTAATGTCAAAGTGGACGGCTCATTCGATACTGATGTGTTGAGCAACCAATCGGCAGTAGCAAAACAAGGTGCTGCGGTTAAAAAAGCCGTTGAACGTGTTTTACAGTTAACCGGAAAAGACAAAGTCATTTTGGTAGGACACAGCATGGGCGGATTGGCATCAAGAGAGTACATTCAAAATCCATCCAACTGGCAAGCGGATAACAGACATCATGTGGCAAAGTTATTAACCATCGGAACACCACACGGAGGAAGCAATGCAAGCGACACTACTATTATTGCATCACTAATAGGAACAGATTTACAGTCGGAAGCCATAAGGGACCTAAAGGCAACTTATTATTACAGTGGTGAACCAAGCCGTTTTCTTTTTGGAGGTGTTGAGATTCAGAATTCATCAAACATGAATGACAATTCACATACTCCTGATTTTTACAATGTTGACATTAATTGCAACGGAATTATCGGTGAAACCATTCAGGGTTTAAATCAGAAACCTATCGACAACCTCATTGATTTTTCCAGTGTTATCGGTCGGATTACAAATGCTTTTGGCTCCAACATTACAACTGATGGCGTTGTTGAAGAACCTTCTTCAAAAATGGATACCTATATAACCGGATTAACCTACCCCACCAAAGTCTTTTATTTCAATTCAGGGTATGACATTATTGAAAATCACACCGAGTTACCAGGATATTATTATCAGATAATGCAAGGTCTTGATGAGTCTAATTTCAAAGAATTGGCTTATGATGTAACAACAAATAAAAACTACTTCGGTTATTCCACAATTCAGGCAGCAACAGGAGCTGATAACGACTATTATAAGTTTACTGTAACCGATAATATCACTGCAAATGTATCTGTAAGTACTATTGTTACAAGCAGCATGAACGCAACCATTTTAGACAATATAGGAACCGCAATCGGAGCGGCACAAAATAACTCGGGATCCAATTTAAACTTTACGAGAACTTTAAGTCCTGGATCTTATTTTCTGAAAATTACAAGCACCAATCCAACCAACACAAACTACCAGACGCCTTACAATTTTGTTATCACAAGTACACTGACAACGCCGGAAAACAATTTTGCCACTATGATTTTTTATCCGAATCCGGTAAAAGACGTACTACACTTGGATAACGTAAGTATTTCTAAAGCAACTATATATTCCATTATAGGGCAGCAATTAGGTGTCAAATCATTTGAAAGCTCAATAACATCAAATACACTCGATATGTCTGACTATTCGAAAGGAATTTATCTAATTGTTCTTGAGAACGGAAATAACCATCAGACTATTAAAGTGGTTAAAGAGTAAATTTTTTAATAAACTAAAAAAAGAGCTACTGTCTCAAAACAAGTTCAAGAGGAATGCGGATTTAAACCGATTCTCTAAAAATATTCAACACAGATTTCACAAATTTTTACAGCCTAATATGTGAAAATTCGTGAAATCTGTGTTCTAAGCAGTAAGCCTTTATTTTAAATTTGGAGACGGGCACTTATTTTATTTGAAATATTTTTTTCTAAACCAAAAGGCAAGGTTTACCAAAGCAATTAAAGCAGGAACTTCCACTAACGGACCGATTACGCCTGCAAATGCCTGTCCGCTGTTAATTCCGAAAACCCCAATGGCTACAGCGATTGCCAATTCAAAATTGTTACCGGTTGCCGTAAAGGCGATTGCAGTGGATTTCGAATAATCGGCACCAAAATACTTTCCGATAAAGAAACTGGCTACAAACATAACAGCAAAATAAATCACAAGAGGAATTGCAATCCGCACAACATCCATCGGAATCTGAACGATCAATTCACCTTTCAAACTGAACATCAGAACAATCGTAAACAATAGGGCAATTAAAGTTATTGGTGAAATGACAGGGACGTATTTCGTTTGAAACCATTCTTCGCCTTTAAAATGAATTAATGCATAGCGACTGATGACACCTAACGCAAAGGGGATTCCGAGATAAATTCCAACACTTTCCGCAATTTGGGCAATGCTGACGTTAACTTCAAATCCGCTGAAACCGAAAACAGGTGGCAATACCGTTATGAACAAATAAGCATAAACACTGTAAAGAAACACCTGAAAAATACTGTTTAAAGCTATCAGGCCGGCTCCATACTCTCTGTTGCCCTCGGCTAAATCGTTCCAGACCACCACCATGGCAATACATCTTGCCAATCCGATAAGAATGACACCTATCATGTATTCGGGATACCCGTTCAAAAACAAAACAGCCAGAAAAAACATTAGGACGGGACCAACAATCCAGTTAAGAAACAGCGATGCTCCAAGTACTTTGAAGTTTTTGAAAACTTCCCCCATTTTAGAATAGTTAACTTTCGCTAATGGTGGATACATCATCAGGATTAAACCAATGGCAAGCGGGATATTGGTAGTTCCGTTTGAAAACGAATTAATAAAACCACTGCTTGACGGTATAAAATAACCGATTGTGACTCCGCCAATCATGGCTAAAAATATCCACAAAGTCAAATAGTTATCAAGAAAACTTAATCTCTTTCGTTCCAGTGCTGGTGTACAATTATTAGCTGACATAGTATTTCTTTATTTGTGAAAACACATACTTCATTTCGGTAGCGATTTCAATGCTTCGTTCTGAATATTTTTCGGTTTGTAAATTGGTGTTGTCGTATACTTTCGGATCATCATAACGAATCGGGAAACGTTTTTCGGCTCCAGCAATAAACGGACAGCCTTCATCCGCTTGCGAACAGGTCATAATCGCGGCAAAACCAGATTTCGGATTGAATTCGGCGTCAAATACCTTTGAAAAACCAATCACCGGATGCTCATTATCCGAAAACTTAATACTGTAAACCGGATTGGCTTCTGCACTCAATGCTCCAACTGAAAATCCTTGCTTCGACAATGTTTCGGCTACTTTCGGAAATAGCGCCGTAGCTTCGGTTCCGCCCGAAAAACATTGCACATTGTTAATTCCGAAATAAAAAGCCATTGTTTGCGCCCAAATTTGCGACAAATGGCTTCTTCTGGAATTGTGCGTACATATAAAATTCAACTTAACAACCTGATTTGCTTCAATTTTCGATTGGATATAATCAATCAGCGGCTGAAGCATTTCTTTCCTTTCGGATGAAATCGTGTTTTCTGAAAAACTCTTGATCTGATTTTCTAAATCGGCAAACAATTTGTTCATAAAATCCGCTTTTTAGCAACAGGATGAATTTGGCGCGCAACAGGATGACTGTTCCTGCAAATCTTTTAAAGAAACTTTCATCTTTTCGTTCGGCACTCCGCATTGATCCTGGGCTAAACAAGCCGTTTTCTTAACAACCAGAACAAAATCTTTCCCGTTAAAATCCAGATCATACTTCCCTATGGTATCAGATTGGTATTCCACTTCGATTTCATTATCACCAATATTCAATACTTTTTCAGATAATTCGATAATGTGTGACAACTTTTGCGGTTTTAAACGATGATCATAATCATTGGCATCCCACAACTGAAAATTCACCACAGTTTCTTTTCGAACCGTTCCTCCGCAGTCGATAAAATTCTTTGTAATCTCCCCTATTTCAGTCACATGAAAATGTTCCGGAACAAAAGTTCCGTCAGGCAATTGAAAGTTTACCGCTTCCATTGTTTTCAATACTTCTTTAATTTCTGCTAGTCTCATAATTACAGTATTTCATAATTAACAACATTTCATAATTAGATTATTTGATATTCCTGAAAAATAATTTTCCAGTTTTTTCATAGTATCCGGATTTAAGCAATAACAAATCGCGGTTCCTTCAATATTTCCCTTAATGATTCCTACACTTTTCAATTCCTTCAGATGCTGGGAAACCGTAGGTTGGGCTAATGGTAATTCATTTACGATATCACCGCAAATACATGAATCCACCTTTAAAAGATACTCTATTATAGCCACTCTTGCCGGATGCGAAATAGCTTTAAATAACGACGCCATTTCGTTTTGCTGCGCTGAAAAGAATTCTGATTTTGAAGCTCCCATTTCATATATTTTTATATTGCAATATTACAATAAACAAATGGATTAAAAAAGCAATTCAGCAAAAAACTAATTCTCAAATAAATTCATTACTTTTGAAACTCTAAAAAAACAAAAAATGGCTCAGATAAAATTGAAAGGAAACCCTGTAAATACAACAGGTACATTACCTCAAATAGGTACTCAGGCATCAGACTTCACTTTAGTAAAAACTGATTTATCAACGGTTTCATTAACCGATTTCAAAGGAAGTAAATTGGTTTTAAACATATTCCCAAGCATCGATACAAGCACTTGTGCTACTTCGGTTCGTAAATTCAATGAAACAGCAAGCAACTTAAGTAACACAAAAGTATTGTGTATTTCACGTGATTTACCATTCGCTCAAAACCGTTTTTGTGGCGCAGAAGGTTTGGAAAATGTGGTAAACTTATCGGATTTCAGAGACGGATCTTTCGGAGAAACTTACGGATTAACCATTACTGACGGACCTTTAACCGGATTACATTCCCGTGCGGTAATCGTTTTGGATGAAAATGGAGTGGTGAAACACGCAGAACAGGTTGAGGATATCGTTGACGAACCTAATTACGAAAAAGCTTTAGCTGCACTTTAATGGAAATCAACAAAGATAATTCCTTCGTTACCGGAAGGTTAAAAAGTGTCGGTTTTGCCGTAAAAGGCGCTATTAAATTGATTACTACCGAACACAGCGTCATGGTACAATCCTCAATTGCTGTACTAATGATTGTTGCCGGTTTTTATTTTAATATTTCTCAAACCGAATGGATGTTTCAGGTCCTGATTTTCGGTTTGGTATTAAGTATCGAAGGTTTGAATACGGCTGTTGAAAAAATTGCCGATTTTATTCATCCCGATTACCATGAACGCATCGGTTTCATCAAAGATATTGCTGCGGGAGCTGTTTTTTTCGCTGCAATGTCTGCAATCGCAATCGGATTAATCATATATTTACCAAGAATAATATAATTCAGAAGCGATTATCTATTTTTTACCAAATTTTGTATTCTAAATGGCGAAGACAACAAAAAAAGAAACATCTGAATCAAAATCTAACGACGGAACTCCAAAATCTCGTTTGCAGTTAAATCGCAGAAACAAAGTCCTTATTGGGGCTTTGCTTGTTTTATTTGCGGTTGCATTACTGCTTTCATTCGTTTCCTATTATATTTATGGTGATTACGACCAAAGTTCGCTTAGCTCGTTCGCGGACAGAAGCGAAAAAACCTATAACTGGTTAGGGAAATTCGGAGCCTATCTGTCTGATTTCTTTTTATATAAAGGATTCGGAGCCGCTTCATTTTTGTTTGTCCGTCTATTCTTTTTAGCCGGAGCTTATATGCTTGTTGACATTTCATTGGCAAAATTGAAAAGTTCTGTTTTCTGGGACATGTTCGCCATGGTGATCATTTCGATTCTTTGTGGATTTTTCTGGGATTATATTCCGCAATTGGGAGGCGTTATCGGTTATGAGATGAATCTTTTCGCACAGGATTATATCGGAAAAACCGGAACATTCCTGGTACTTCTTTTTGGAGTTATCGTTTATCTTATTTTGAAAATCAAGGTTTCTACGGAAGGAATTAAAAACTTCTTCGAAAGCAGAAGCCGATCATTTGAAGAAGAATTAAACGAAGGAAAAGATGTTACCGAAAACAATATAAGCACACCTACTCCACTGGTTAACGACATTGATGACAGTGATGATTTTATAGAGGAAGAAGAAGTTCCAACTTCAAATCCGAGTCTGGATTTTAACGATGCTGAAGATGATGAAATTCTTTCGAATATCGAATTGAAAACAGTCCCTTCATCTTTTGAAATAAATAAAGAAGCCTTAAAACCAACCATCGAACATCCTTCGGAAATAACTTTAAAAACGGTTCCTCCGGTTGCAGTTCCTCATGTTATCCCTCCTGTAACCCCGATTGTGCCTGAAGTTCCAAAATCCGAAATCATACAAACGGATGACGATAGCTTCACCATTGAAAAAATCGAAGAAGAAACTACGGTTGAGGAGAATTTAGCGGCGCGTTTGGTTCAGGATTTTGGCGAATTTGATCCTACTTTGGAGCTGTCCAATTACCAATTCCCGTCAATTGAGCTTTTAAAGGAATATTCATCTGGCGGAATTACCATCAATCAGGCCGAATTGGAAGAAAACAAAAACCGAATCGTAGACACACTGAAAAACTACAACATCGGAATTTCTCAAATCAAAGCCACTGTTGGTCCGACAGTTACCTTATATGAAATCGTACCGGAAGCAGGTATCCGAATTTCAAAAATCAAAAACCTGGAAGACGATATCGCACTTTCGTTAGCAGCTTTGGGTATTCGTATCATTGCTCCTATTCCGGGCAAAGGAACAATCGGTATTGAAGTTCCGAACAACAATCCGACCATGGTTTCCATGAAGAGCGTGATTGCTTCTCCGAAGTTCCAGACTGCCGAAATGGAATTGCCGATTGCTTTAGGTAAAACCATCTCGAATGAAACCTTCGTAGTGGATTTAGCCAAAATGCCTCACTTGTTAATGGCTGGTGCAACCGGTCAGGGTAAATCGGTCGGATTGAATGCCGTACTTACCTCATTACTATACAAAAAACATCCTGCCGAAGTAAAATTTGTTTTGGTTGACCCTAAAAAGGTTGAGTTGACCCTATTCAATAAAATAGAAAGACATTATTTGGCAAAACTTCCGGATGATGGTGACGCTATTATTACCGATAACACAAAAGTAATCAACACGTTGAACTCGCTTTGTATCGAAATGGACAACCGTTATTCTTTGCTTAAAGATGCCATGGTTCGTAACATCAAGGAATACAATGAGAAATTCAAACAACGCAAACTGAACCCGGAAAACGGACACAAATTCTTACCTTACATTGTGTTGGTGGTGGATGAGTTCGCCGATTTGATTATGACTGCGGGAAAAGAAGTGGAAACACCTATCGCCCGTCTGGCGCAGCTGGCACGTGCTATCGGAATTCACTTGATCATTGCTACGCAGCGTCCTTCGGTAAACGTAATTACGGGTATGATCAAAGCGAATTTCCCGGCCCGAATTGCTTTCCGTGTTACCTCAAAAATTGATTCAAGAACAATTTTGGATACTGGTGGTGCCGATCAGCTGATTGGTCGTGGAGATTTATTGTATACGCAAGGGAACGATATCGTCCGTGTACAATGTGCTTTCGTGGACACGCCTGAAGTTGAAAAAATCACAGAATTCATCGGTTCGCAAAAAGCTTACCCTAATGCTTATTTCCTACCGGAATACATTGGCGAAGAAAGTGGCATAAGTCTTGATATAGATATTTCCGAAAGAGATTCTATGTTCAGGGAAGCTGCCGAAATTATTGTCACGGCACAACAGGGTTCTGCATCATTACTGCAACGTAAATTAAAATTGGGTTACAACCGGGCCGGCCGACTAATCGATCAGTTGGAAGCTGCCGGAATTGTTGGTCCGTTTGAAGGCAGTAAGGCACGAAGCGTTAATATTCCCGATCTAGTAGCTCTGGAACATTTTTTCGCTAATGAACAAAACAATATGTAAATGAAATCTAAAATACACCTATATAACAATACTCCCCTATTTATTGGCAAAACCATTATTACACTTGTTTTTGCTTTATTTATGTGTTTTCCGGTAACCGCCCAGAATTCGCAAAAAGCCAAGGATCTGTTGGACGATGTTACCGCTAAAGTAAAAAGTTACGATAATATCGTAATTAACTTCAGCTATTCGGTGCAGAATTTAAAGCAAAACGTAGATCAGGAAAGCAAAGGAAATGTTACCATGAAAGGAAATCAGTATGTTTTGAATTTCATGGGAGTGACTAAAATTTTTGACGGAAAGAAAAATTACACCATTGTGCCGGAAGACCAAGAAATCACTATTTCCAAACACGACGATAACGATCCGAATACATTGACCCCGGCAAAAATGCTTACCTTCTTTAATTCCGGATTCAAGTATTCCTGGGATATTTTACAAAACATCAAAGGACGACAGATTCAGTATGTGAAATTGGTTCCGACAAACCCGAAAGACAACCGAAAAGAAATTTTATTAGGTATCGATGCGCAGACAAAGAACATCTATAATTTGATTGAAATGAATAAAAACGGGTCCAAAACCACCATCGTTGTTAATTCTTTTAAAACTAATCAACCTATTTCGAAAAATCATTTTACCTTTACCCAGAGTAAATATCCTAATTACTACATCAATAATTTAGACTAGATTTCGGGTGAAAATTTTAGATCGTTACATTCTTACATCCTTCCTGACTACATTTGCCTCGGTATTTGTAATTCTTTTTTTCATATTCATTTTACAGGGAATCTGGCTTTTCATTTCTGAATTGGCCGGTAAAAACCTCGATTACATGGTAGTCGTTAAATTCCTTGTTTTTTATTCGCCAAAAATTGTTCCTTTAGTTTTACCGCTGTCGATACTGTTGGCCTCCATTATGACTTTCGGAAGTTTTGCCGAAAATTATGAATTTGCTGCAATGAAGTCGGCCGGAATTTCTTTAGGCAGAGCCATGAAAGCATTGACCGTTTTTATCTTTTTATTGAGTTTTGCCGCATTCTTTTTCGCCAATACCATAATTCCGAAAGCCGAATACAAATTCCTCAATCTACGAAAAGACATTCTGCAGACAAAACCGGCCATGGCTATTGCTGAAGGACAGTTCAACACCATCGGAAATTCCAACATTAAAGTAGACAAAAAAACCGGAGAAAACGGCGAATTGCTGGAAGGTGTTACCATGCACGTTAAATCAGCACAAGGCTTCGGAAACAAGACCGTCATAAAAGCAAAAAAAGGGATTCTTAAAAGTGAAGAAGGATCAAACATCCTTAAACTGGATTTGATTGATGGCTTTTATTACGAGGACGTTTACCCTAAAAAATATGAAGATCAGCGAAAATTTCCTTTCGCTAAAGCTTCTTTTAAGAAATATACAATAAACATTGACCTTACAAACCTAAATAAAAGCCAGGCAGAAGGTGAAATCGTAAACACAAATACCATGCTTAATGTAAGTGAATTGAATTTTACAATTGATTCACTTCAGAAAAGCTATAAAAAAGATATGGTTTCATTTACTGAAAATATATCTCAAGGAATTGAATTCACACTGAAACCCAAGCCTTTTAATTCTTCCGGGAAATTCAAAAACAGTGACGATGTTTTGGCTACTTTTTCGTTAAGCGAAAGAAATCAGATTTTAGAATCGGCCCTGAATAATGTTACCAGTACTGATTTTTCAATTCAAAACAATAAAAACGATTTATTTGAAAAGAAAAAAAATATAAACAAACACTGGATTGCACTGCATGAAAAATTCGTAGTTGCCTTCTCTTGTTTGCTTATGTTTTTCATAGGAGCCCCATTGGGAGCTATCATTCGAAAAGGAGGATTGGGATTGCCAATTGTCTTTGCCGTATTAATATTCATCATTTTCCACTTTATCAACACTTTCGGAAGAAAAGTAGCGCAAGAGAATGGTATTCCTCCATTTTTGGGCTGTTGGATGTCTGCAATGGTTTTATCACCACTGGCAATCTCATTAACATACAGAGCTACAAACGATATTGGTGTGATGGTTAATTTTGACTGGATTATTGAACCAGTTCAAAAATTGATAAATAAAGCATTAAACAACACAGAAAAAACAGGTCTCGAAGACAATACCGGAGATCAGAAAAACGAAAATTAAAATGTCAACTACTGAAAAAATACAACTCAACACTATTGAAGAGGCAATTGAAGATATCCGTCAGGGAAAAGTAATCATTGTAGTAGATGATGAAGATCGTGAAAACGAAGGTGATTTTTTAGCCGCTGCTGATAAAGTTACCCCTGAAATGATAAACTTCATGGCTACATACGGGAAAGGACTTATCTGTACTCCCCTAACGGAAAAAAGATGTAAAGAACTTGATCTGCATGCCATGGTAGGCAATAATACCGATCCGATGCAAACGGCCTTTACAGTTTCTGTTGATTTAAGAGGAAACGGAGTAACCACTGGTATTTCTGCATCTGACCGATCCAAAACGGTTGAAGCATTGGTTAATCCGGACACAAAGCCGTTCGAATTAGGTCGCCCGGGACATATATTCCCGCTTATCGCAAAAGAAGGAGGTGTTTTAAGACGAACTGGCCACACTGAAGCCGCTATTGATTTTGCACGTTTGGCTGGCTTCCGACCTGCCGGTGTTATCTGCGAAATCATGAACGATGACGGTACGATGGCACGTTTACCTCAATTGGTTGAAGTAGCAAAGAAATTAGACCTGAAATTGGTTTCGATTGAAGATTTGGTTGCTTACAGAATGCAACATGACAGTTTGATCCATAAAAAAGAAGATTTCGAAATCCAAACACGTTTTGGCGATTTTCGATTACGTGCCTATTTACAAATCACTAACAAACAAGTACATATCGCGTTAACAAAAGGAAGTTGGAGTGCCGGAGAACCAATATTAACCCGTATTAATTCTACGCACATTAACAATGATATTTTAGGTACGCTTACAAATGACGATGCCGACAAGAAATTGGATGATATGTTCAAACGTATCAACGAGGAAGGAAAAGGAGCTATTCTTTTTATAAATCACCAAACTCAAGCTTCTGATTTATTAAGTCGTTTATCGGAATTAAAAGAATTACAGGAAAAAGGTGTTCACAGAGCCCCGCAAATTAAAATCGATATTAAAGATTTTGGAATCGGTGCGCAAATTTTACATGATTTGGATATTTCAAAAATCCGATTATTATCGAATTCGGCGCAAACCAAACGTGTCGGAATGATTGGATACGGACTTGAAATCACCGAATACGTTGGGTTCTAAAAAAATATTTTTAATTTTTTCATTTTGTAAAACAAACGAAATGAGAACATTAAAAAAAGATTGAATTTTATTTCATTTTTTTAGCCGAAAAAGGTTTGCAGAAATAAAAAAACCGTCTATATTTGCACTCGCAATACGGAAGTAAAGCGAGACATACTGGAGAAATGGCAGAGTGGTCGATTGCGGCAGTCTTGAAAACTGTTGACTGTAACAGGTCCGGGGGTTCGAATCCCTCTTTCTCCGCTGAGTAAATCTCAAAATGAATCAAAACCCTTTAAACATCAACGTTTAAAGGGTTTTTTCTTTTCACCGAATAACCAAATTATTCATGATTTCTCAAAAAATCGGTGCACAATCGGTGCACTTTCAAAATGAGAAAAACCGGTGCACCGAATTTTGGCTTAACCCCAGTAAAATAAGCTGTTCACATAATGAACATCTTGCCTTGTGTTGACGATTATTGTAAATTAATTATCAACTTAAAGGTTACCAAAATGAAAACAAGAATCACAGTCCTTTTCTATCTTAGAAAATCCAAAGTCAATGCCCAGGGGCAAATGCCAATTTACCAACGTGTAACCATCGATGGACAACGCTTCGACCTAAGCACCGGACTTTATATTGAAGAAGTCAAA
>NZ_DATIDM010000170.1:0-46977 GCF_035456225.1 Flavobacterium sp.
TGTTTTCAAAATATTTGGTTACAAATTCGATAGAATCACCATCAAAATGTACAGATCCCATCGTTTTATTTCTTTGGGTAATCATACTTTGAATATTGTACGGCTGATCCTCAAGAAAAAGTTCCATGATGGATTTCCCCAAATATTCCGGATTTGAAATTGGTTTTGGCGACTCAGCTTCTATTCCGGTGCTTCCAACTAATGATTTAACATCCGGTAACGTTTTGTGCTGATAGTTTATGTCGAGCTTTTCCAGCGAATGACTATTAACCATTCTGCTCACTTTGTAGTTTTCGTTACAACCAAAAGCTTTTTTTAATAAGGGGGCCAAACTTTCCGGTTTATAGCATTTTCTATAATCAATGCTGTATCGCTCAAAACCAATTTTTTCTTGTATAAACTCACCAGAAACTATTAGGGATTCTTCAAATTGCATGTAGGTTTCGTTTTCTAATCCAATTCCCCAATAATATTTTTTTGTCTGATTGTCTTTCATTTATACTAGTTTTCTTTTTATGGTTATTTTGAACTTTTTAAAGTCATTATTTTTATTCGGAAGCACGTGTTTAATCTACTGGGAATCTAAACAAAAACAATCCTTCAAACGGATGGATTAAACAAATTCTTAAATCCATTCTCTTACTTTTAAATTATAGGAATTTATATTTCAGCCTCAGAAATTTTGCATTTGAATCGACTAACCGATTGATAAAAAGCAAAATTTTGTAATGGAGTTAAAAATCACTACAGCCATTAATCATTTTAATATCAATAACTTAAGTAGATAAATTGCCTTGTTACAGCTTTTGCTGCTCTTGTTTTTTTCCAGGTTGCGAAGGTACTCATTATTATCTTATTTCAAATGGTTAATTCATTGAAAATCAAATAATAATACAAAACACTCCAATTGTCTGATTAATTACTTGGATTACTTGGTTTCAGATATAGTTTAAAACTATTTGCTTAGTGCATTTTGCTTTAGCCTTTAAAAGCATTTTAGCCATAACTCGAGGATAGCGAAGTGCGCAGCAATTACACAAATACAGACAGATTAAATCGTGTAATTTGTGGCTACTAAATTAAGGCTGCAACCCTGCAGACGTTCAGACTGCCTATCAAATCATGAACTCTAAGTCCATAGTTTAGTCATGGTAATAAAACACGTAAGAGGAATATAGTTCGTCATTCCACCAATCTTTTTTAACTTCTGAAAAATAATTGTAATTCACCTTTCCCGCTTGTGATTGCAGTGGGTATATTACCACGCCATTCTCTCTGTAAGCTTGATGCTCGTTCGTTTCCGGAACAACAGGAACGATATGTCCAGAGAGTCCTTTTTCTTTCCTTTTGGCACAAATTATTCCAACACCTCCATCGGTGTTCACTTTATTTTGAATTTCTTCAGCAGTAAACATCCTTTTCCATCCAAAATCTTCTCCCCATTTTAAAAACCAGTCGTGTATGGCACTGGAATAAATGTGATCTACGGTTTCTCCCATAAGCGGTTCTACTTCCTGTCCTTCCAATATTTTTTCCAGGGCTTGGTCTGTCCACCAAACAGTAGGAAGATACACTTTACAGAAACGACAATAATCATAAGAGTAAACATTACAATAAGTGTCTTCTATTGTTCTTTGGTACCTAATGTTATTAACAACATCCAGTTTGTCGATTAATTGGCCAATGCTTTCTCGTTTAGTCTCTGCATTAGTTAAGTCTCTGTACGGAATATCAGAGTCTGCCATTGGTTTGTACTTCATTTTTGCAGAATCTAAGCGAGATTCCGGATCGGGTAAGAAATCGGCAGCTGTTATTTGGCTATTGGGTTTTGAATGATTCACTTCTAGTGTTGAATAAGTCGATTCTGTATGTTTTTTCATTTTAGTTGCTTAAAATTAATTAGCATAATGCTAACGGAATTTTACTATTCGCCTAATGTATTTCTGAAAAGAAGTTATACCCTATTATTTTAAAAAAAGACAGGTTGTGTTTTTTTTGCGCTCCCGAAATTATTCGGAGAAAATCCTCAAACATGCTTACTCAAAATAAGTTCTTCTAAAATTTAAATGTAATAAAAAAAACAGAAGCTGAAATATAATTTCATTGTAAATCAGTAAATATCGATCTGAAATTTGTGTTCCGATTTATTATTTGTATTCACACGGTAGTTTTTGCCATTTTTAAAAAAACGTCACGATCGCGCAAATTGGTCAGTGGTTGGACAGTACGGATTTGCAATCCGAGGACTTTTCAGTAGAGAATTTATCATCTTTTTAAAACATGACAGCGTTGTGATTTTTTTAAAAATATTATAATTGGGTATAACTGTACATAAAAATCTTAAAGAAAAAAACAATTCAAAATATTTAAAATTACCACTAACAGCGGTTTTGTGCAAATAGGGTTTAGTAACCATTAGGAAGAGCCAGTATTTGCAATTCTCTCCTATTTTTCTCTAATCCGTCATAATCTGTAAATCCAAAACCGCTTATTTGCTTAAATCTAAAAGGAACTATTTCTAAATAACGGCGACCTCTGTTACAAAAGCCGTATTTTACTTTTCCACACCACCCTTTTTTAATAAAAAAAAATGCTAATTAACTGATTTTCATGAATTTAATCTTTTAAATTAAGCTGACGCATAAACAAACTCGTACATTTATAGTTAATTTTAAAAAATAGGTATGCAAAAAAAGTGATGCAGTCAGATTCATCTGTTATCCATTTCGAGACGGACTGATTACAAAATGGTGATTTAGATGTCTTTGGCCGCAAACGTTCAGTGGATGCAATGTTTATAGTATTAACTAAAATGATTTTTTATGAAAAACGCTACCAAAATTATCGTCGTCCCATGCATTATTTTCTTCACTTGCTTTACGATTCAAGTACAGGATCAAAAACCTTTTAATGATGGCAGCAAACATTAGAAACTCCATGTCCCTGATAATGCACCGGTAAAGCAATACTGGTCAATGATTGTCTATAATCGAGAAACACAGGCATTTATCCGTAATGTAACGATGGACTATACTTCGAAAACACTATTCATATTTGAATTTATTAATAAACTAAACAAAAAAAATTATGAAAAAAACCGTATTCGCACTGCTGGCTTTTGTGTTATTGACAGCGGTAAATGGTCAGGCACAATCTAAATCCACGCCAATGGAACGTGCCGAAAAGATTACGACTTGGATGAAAGACAACCTTAACCTTACACCGGAACAGATTCCGTTGGTGCAGGAACTTAATTTAAAGTATGCAAAAATGAATGAGGAACTGAAAAACATGGCCGGACCGCGTAAGAACAAAATGGAAAAGCTGAAAAGTAATGATATTGCAAAAGAGAATGAACTGAAAAACATTTTGACACCGGATCAGTATAAATTATACGAATCAAAAAAGAGAGAGCTTAAAACGGAAGCAAAAAAACGTCACAAAGAAAAACAGAAAATGTAGTTCATCAACCAATATAATAGTATAGTCTCATAGAAAAAGAGTTTGACAGTCCAGTGCTTTGGTCGCTTAATCTCTTGAGACTTCAGTCTCGTATAGTATTGCTGAAATTTACTGTAATTAAATAACATGCCTTACTAAACGAAAAAAATCTATGTCTCTATGTGATTAAAAAAACAGATTGAATCAGACTTAAAGTGATATAGTTAAATATCTGATGAATGTGGTCCGGAACTTAATTAATGAGGTTCAGAAGCTCATTATCTTGGTTCAGAAGCGCATTATCTTGGTTCAGAACCTGGTTTTTTACGTCAGACAACCTGATTAATATGGTTCAGAACCTGAAAAACATGGTCCGGAACCTGAAAAACATGGTCCGGAACCTGAACATTGAGGTTTAGAACCTGGATAATGCGCTTTTGAACCTGAAAAACGCGGTTCAGAACCTGGATAATGAGGTTTAGAACCTGAAAAACGTGGTTCAGAACCTGGATAACATGGTCCTGAACCTGGATAACATGGTCCTGAACCTGGATAATGAGGTTCAGAACCTGGATATTGAGGTTCAGAACCTGAAAAACGTTATGCCTGGGGCGATGATTTCAAATGCGATGGACACACTATGACAAACACATTCCAGGGAAAATTTCCCGAAGGCGGAATAGCCGAAGACGGGTATAAAACGACTTCTCCAGTGAAGAGTTTTCCTTCAAACGGTTATGGATTGGTTAACTGACAAATGATAAGGAAGAATAAACAAGCTGTTCCCATTAACAGTTGAAACAAATTGGATTGACTTTCAGCAATTTGTAACATTACTCCAATTAATCTGACAAATAAAGAAATTGCAAGCCATGAAATTATATTTAGTTTTATTTGTAACCTTTCTTTCAATTTCTCAAAATTTTGCGCAAAAAAAGGCAGAAAGAATTGAAAAAGACAGTCTTATTATTATTCGTCAAAATCCTAAAAAAGGTTTCCACAACGATTACCTATTATTTATTCCAAAAGGCACACCAAAAAACAAACAAATTTATTTACTGGTTGAACCCAACAATACAGGAACAATCTCCGACTCAATGGAAGTCCACAGAAAAAGTGCTATTCATACAGCTTCTGTAAGTTCCGTCGGCAATAATATTTCAACAGAATTAAAAATCCCCTTGTTAGTACCAATATTTCCAAGGCCGGAATCAAAAGCATTGGTTTATACACATGCTTTAGACAGGGATGTGATTTTCGAAAAGTCAGAATCATTAAAAAGACTGGATCTGCAACTTATCAATATGATCAATCACGGTAAAGAAGAACTTAAACATTTAGGGATTATGGTTAATGATCAGATTTTTATGAATGGTTTTTCCGCCTCTGCTTCTTTTACAAACCGATTTTCATTTCTGCATCCCGAAATCATAAAAGCACTTGCCATCGGAGGTTTTAATGGTGAACTTATGTTACCATTAAGCGAATATAAAGGTGAGAAACTCAATTATCCGCTTGGCATCAATGACATAAAAAAGATAACAAAGGAGGCTTTCAACGAAACTGCGTTCAAAAATATTCCACAGTATATTTACATGGGAGCATTGGATGATAATGATGCCGTTCAATATGACGATGCTTATAATGATGATGAGCGAAGAATTATCAATACAACATTAGGGAATCAGACACAAAACAGATGGCAACACTGCCAACAGATTTACAAGAATCAAAGTGTTAACGCTAAATATACAACCTACGAAAATGTCGGACATGAAACTACTTCGAAAGTAAATTTAGATGTCATTCTGTTTTTTAACGAATTCCTAAAAAAGGCGCTAACTAATGATGATTCGGCTAAATAAAAATGATGTTATTCCGAAAGGTTAAGAATCCTCATTATCGCATTAACAATAAACAAATATCAAAATGAGACCTGTAATAGCAATTTTGACTTTCCTATTTTTAACCTTAACTTCCTGCAAGGAAAAAGGAGCTGAAACAACATCCGATACTATGACAAACGCGGCAACCGATAATTTACATTTCGAAAGTGGTTATTCCAACGTTAACGGACTAAAAATGTACTACGAAATTTATGGAGAAGGCAAACCTCTTGTCCTTATTCATGGCGGTGGTTCAACGATTCAGACTACTTTTGAAAAAGTTATCCCACTATTGGCTAAAAACAGAAAAGTTATAGCTGTCGAATTACAAGCTCACGGACGTACAAGCGACCGAAATAAACCACTCACATTTGAACAGGATGCAGACGATGTTGCCACACTTCTCAAAAACCTGAACATCGATAAAGCGGACTTTTTCGGTTTCAGCAATGGAGGTACGACCGTTTTACAAATTAGCATCCGACACCCCGAAATCGTTGACAAAATTATTTTAGGATCTGCCCTTTCCAAACGCAACGGAGTTCCCGAGCAGTTTTGGGGATTTATGAAACAAGCTCGCCTGGAAAATATGCCGAAGCAATTAAAAGAAGGTTATAAAAAAGTAGCTTCAGATTCAACCGGTTTACAAACAATGCACGACAAAGACGTAAACAGAATGAGTAATTTCACTGATATTCCGGATGAAAAAATCAAAACCGTAAAGGCTCCCACTCTAATTGTAATTGGAGACAATGATGTGATTACTCCGGAACATGCTCTTGAAATGCACAGACTGATATCTAATTCAGAATTAGCTATTATTCCTGGCGGACATGGAGAATACATCGGGGAAATAACGACATTAAAACCTGACTTTAAAGAAAGTGAACTTATTGTCCCGATGATTGAAAAATTCCTCAATAAAAAGGAAAAATAAATTGCATCAAGCAACAAAGGTTTTACTTCAAACAAGATAATCAGGTAATTTTAAATGAATGATGTGTTGAATCAAATCAATTCATTTTAAAAATCTCATTCAAATACAATCCGATTTACTTTTCACGATTAATTTTTTCAGTAACTTTAAGGAAGCTAAAAAATTATTCACCTTCGCAGGTGTTGTTCAAAATAGAAATTTATGAAAAACAACCATGTTGTAAAAGTCTTAAAGGCTCAATTTATTACCCATGATGTAAAATCGTTCGTAGTGGAAAAACCCATCGGATATGATTTCGTACCCGGACAGGCCACTGAAATCTCTATTAATCAACCTAAGTGGAAAAATGAAAAGCGTCCGTTCACTTTTACGAATCTGAAAGAATCCAATTATCTGGAATTCATGATAAAAATATACAAAGATCGCAATGGTGTAACCGATGAACTGGGACGAATAAACGCAGGTGATGAATTAATCCTTCATGATGTTTTCGGAACAATAAATTATAAAGGTCCGGGAGTTTTCATTGCTGCAGGTGCGGGTATCACTCCTTTTATTTCAATATTCCGGGATCTTTACAAAAACAACCAGATTTATGGTAACCGGTTAATCTATGTCAACAAAACTTCCGAAGACGTAATAATGGGCAATGAATTGCGCAAAATGCTGAAAAACAATTTTATAAATTTTTACACCAGGGAAAATGTGGTTGGTTTTCAGGGCAAAAGAATTGACCGTAATTTCCTTATTGAAAACATTGTAGATTTCAGTCAGAACTTCTATGTCTGCGGTCCTGAAGATTTTGTAAAAACCATCACAAAAATTTTACTTGATTTAGGTGCCACCGCGGATGCAATCGTAATTGAAAACTAAATCCTCATTTCTATAAAATAAAAAACTCCGACATTTTGCCGGAGTTTTTTATTTAACAATTAAACGCGTTACTCTTTAACTATTCGGATTGTTTTTTGATTACTGCCTTGTTGGACAATCGCGATATAAACGCCTCTTGGAAGATTTTCCCCGAAAGTCACATTAGGTTCTTTGATATTTACCATTTCTTTTATTAGTCTTCCGGAAATATCTAACACATTAATATTGATTTCATCTGTACTTTCACTCTCAATTTCAAAAGTAAACTGATTGTTACTAGGATTTGGATGAGCTATTACGTTAAAAGAAATATCAGATTTATTACCTGTAATAGTCGGACAACCTGATGGAGGACATTTACCTAAAACATCACCATGAGCTAAATGCTCTGCCACCGCACTCGGATCAACACAAATGCTGGTACACGGATTTTTATTACTACCTGTTCTATGGCAAATAGCAATTTTTTGATTGCCACTGTTTCCGGCAAAACAACGAACATCTTCAGCTAAAACAGTTATTGTACAGGTTTTTGTACAGCCATTGGCATCCATTACCGTTGCGGTAAAGGTAGCATCAGCCATTAGTGAAACGGTGACCGAATAACCTGTACTAGCGTTGATCGTACAATTGGAAGTAGAAACGGGATTTACTGATAAAGATCCTGATGAAGGACAAGAAACAGCTGTATTAAGACTAGTATTAGTATTCGCACCCGGTATCCATGATTCATCACCGGCATTAGTAAAAACATTGCAGTTAAGTGGACGATTCATCGATATTGAAACCTTATATGGTCCAACTCCTCCCGAAGGATTAACCGTAATTGTAGCTGTTTGATCGCCTGAATAACCATAATACAGTAGATTATTAGTGGTTGAGCATGATGCAGCCACTTCTGATGGCGCAGTGATGGTTACCGATTCAACAGCAAATGTACACTCATTGGCATCTTTAACCGATAGGGTATGCAATCCGGCTCCAAGACCCGAAAACACATTATTTGATCCGTAAGAACCTCCATCGATGCTGTAGCTCAATGCTCCGGTTCCGCCGCTGGCTGTAACGGTAATCTCTCCATCTGTCGAATCAGCACAACTTAACTCCGCTCCATTAAAATCCGAAGTTACAGCTCCACTACCCGAAATGGCTGATGGCGCAGTGATGGTGATAATTTCTGATGTCACAGAGCATCCTCCTGAAGCAGTGGTCACGGTTACTGTATAATTACCTGGTGCAAGACCCGATACATCTTTAGTCGTAGCCCCATTACTCCACAAATATGAAAATGGATTTGGATTTCCTCCATTAGTTGTTAAAATTATACCTCCATCGTTGGCTCCGTTACAACTCACATTTGATTGTGCAATACTCAAAACAGGTGCGACACAAGGATTATTAACTGTTAAAGATGCTGCTCCAGAAGTAACTGCTGAAGGACACGCACCACTCACCATACACTTATATTGGTACCCATTCATGGCTAATGTTGCATCTGTAATAGATAATACAGATGAAGTAGCGGTATTAACCACACTGTATGGGGGAGCTATATTTAAATTTGAGAAACCGCCCCCTGTATTAACTTGCCATTGGAAATTTAATCCTGCTCCTGTTGCAGAAACATTAAAACTTGCATTATTACCAACATTAACTATCTGATTTGAAGGATTAGAAGTAATATCTGGTCTAGTGTTTACAGTTACTAATATGTTATTTGAAAAATCGGAAGTACAAACTCCACTTTTTACTTCTGCACGATAATAAGTCGTAGCAGAAATATTATTTACTGTATAAGGACTTCCCCCAGAGCCACCAATATCGGTAAAGGTTGTACCATTGGCTGAACGCTGCCATTTTACAACAGTACCTGTTGCACCATTTACCGAAAGCTGTACATTGCCTCCTTCACAGATTGGTAATGTTGTTGAAGTAATTGCTGTCCCTCCTACAGAAGGAGCATAAACCGTTAAAGGATCTAATTCACTAGTTTGAGTATTACCAGTTTTTGACTGTATAATATAATAAACGCCTGTATTAATTACAATTGATGAATTAATTGTAAATGTATTTGATGATCCATCTTGAAGAAGAGAGTCACCAGCATCCGGAGTACCATCTCCATCATCTTTGTAAAATTTAAAATTTGTGAATCCGCTTCCGCCACCGCTAGCAGTCATTGTTACCAACGCACCCGCACAAACAGTGGATGGAGTAATCGTTATATTTCCATCCGTAAAAAATACTTCATAAGTAAAGCCGGACTCTGAACCATCGGCAACAAGCAAAAGGTCAGAACCCAATTCATATTCCGTGACAAACCATGAGGCATCGAAATTACCCGAGTTATCTGCTACGATAGTCCAAGGATCGTGGGGATCTGGCGTTCCGTGATCGGGTATGGGGTCTGTAAGGTGATCTATTCTTAAGTTAATTACCTCATTGGGTTGCCATCCAGTTCCAGTGATATAAACTGTTTCCCCTGGGGCATAATCCAAATCGGCCTGATCAAGTGTTACGGTTTGCCCAAACGAGAGCGTCGTAAACAATAAAATCGAGAGTAATATTAAATTACTCCAAATCCTTTTCTTTAGTAATAATGTTCTCATATTTAAAGATTTTACATTTACAAAAAATTTATTTCAAACCGAGCCCGAAGGGCACAGCAAAAAACACTCGCAAAACTGGAGCAGTTGCAAACGAACAATCAAACGGCATAACCCATTTGACCCTTAAAATCTCTTTAGGATCATTATTTTGGAAGTTTAAGATGCTCGGTGTGGTATTAAGCAAGCTTAAACAATTGCAATAAAATTCGATAATTTGAACTCTAATTTAGAATTATGATTTGTAAGAATCTTAACAAGACGTTAAGTTTTCGATAAAAGGAATAAAAAAAACTGCCTAAAGCAGTTTTTTGAGTAATTATATTATTCAAAATTCAATTTTGACGTATCCCATATTTTATCTTTTTCATACCAAAGCTGACCGTTTTTTACTTCCAGGGGGCAATCAAAATTATTGGTATACAACCCGCCGGTTCCTAATCCTTGCGGCATCGGATTTTGAAGTGTGTAGGTCCATTGTGCGATGGCATTTAATCCGATGTTGCTTTCCAGAGCCGAGGTAATCCACCAGCCGATTCCGAATTTTTCAGCCAAGTCAATCCACTCTTTTGTTCCGCGGAAACCACCCACTAAACTGGGTTTCAGGATAACGTATTGCGGTTTGATTTTTTTGAGTAACGCTTCTTTTTCTTCCAGAGAAAACACGCCAATTAACTCTTCATCCAAAGCAATTGGAAAAGGGGTCGTTTTGCATAGCTCTGCCATCCTGCCAGCATTGTTTTTAGCGATAGGCTGCTCTATGCTATGCAATTCAAACCCAGACAATTGATTTAATTTACCTAAAGCTTCATTTAAACCAAAAGCGCCATTAGCATCCACCCTTATTTCGATGGTTTTGGCATCAAAATTGGCTCGGATGAAACGCAATAAATCCAATTCTTTTTGGAAATCGATAGCGCCAATTTTGAGTTTGATGCACTTAAATCCGGTTGCTAATTTTTCGTCGATTTGTTCTTTCATGAACACCTCATCACCCATCCATACCAGACCGTTTATGAAAATACTTTTTTCGGTTTTTGTGAAATACGATGGGAATAATAAAAATGGATTTTCGGCTTCCAGTGATAAAAAAGCCTGTTCGATTCCGAATTGGATGGATGGGAATTCCAACATGGCTTCCCAGAGTTTGTCTTTCCCTAAATGGATGTTCTCACACACCCATTTTAGTTTTTCCTCATAATCCGGTCGGTCATCAATGCTTAAAGTCCTTAAAATTCCACACTCGCCTATTCCTTTCTTTCCTTCTTTTTCGAGGATGATAAACCAAGTTTCCTTTTCTGTCAGAATACCTCTTGAGGTTCCCGAAGGACGCTTGAAATTGAGCAAGTACTTTTTATATGTTGCGGTGATCATCTAAACTTTTACAGATATGAAAATGGTTAATCTAATAGCCCCGATGGGAGTGGCATCCTTTTCAAATGGTCATTGAGGCTCTCGAAATGACCATTTGAAAAGATAGAATGGACAGCGGGAACATGGATTCCAAGAAAAGCCCAAGCCATCCGCTCCTAAAAAAATTATAAATCGATTGAATCTCCGATATTCAAAAGCATCAGGTCTTTCCCTTTGTCGAAGAATTTCTTAATGGCTTCTTCGTGGTTGATTACGATAAATCCGAAAGTATCGTAGTGGTAGCCTAAAACTTTATCGCATTCCAGAAAATCGGACGCGATGATAGCATCGTCTACGTTCATCGTGAAATTGTCACCGACAGGCAAAATCGCTAAATCCAATTTGGTGCGCATCGGGATGAGTTTCATGTCCATCGTTAGCGCTGTATCACCTGCGATGTAAATGTTTTTGTGCTCGCCTTCGATTACGAATCCGCCCGGTTGTCCGCCATAACTTCCATCAGCAAAGGAACTGGTATGGATGGCGTTCACGTATTTTACGGTTCCGAAATCAAATTTCCAGTTTCCGCCGTAGTTCATCGGGTGGTAATTCAGCCCTTTATGACCGAAATGCGTTGCTATTTCATAATTGGAAACAATGGTAGCCTGTGTTCTTTTTGCAATAGCTTCCACATCGAGAACATGATCCTGATGTGCGTGCGTCACCAAAATATAATCTGCTTTTAAGGTGTTGATATCGATATGAGAAGCGTTTGGATTTCCTGTGATAAACGGATCGACCAAGATATGTTTGCCGCTCACTTCAATTCCGATGCAGGCATGACCGTAAAATGTGATTTTCATGAGGTTATATTTTTTAATTAGTTGAAGAATACCATAGTTAGAGAAAGAATGATTGCCAAAGCAAATGTTCCTAAAGCTACTTTTTTCAATTCCGGATCGAAATCGGTGTATGTTTTGGCTTTTTGAACCGTTTTTAAATGTCGAAACATCAGAACCGTTATAAACAAAGCAGCAAAATAGCTTATTTCCTCCAAAACAGAAAAAACAAAGATGGATAAAACGGCCAGAATAACTATAGTGTAATGATAATATTTCGCGGCCTGCAATCCCATTTTTACTACTATGGTGTTCTTTCCGGAGTTTCTGTCATTTTCGATGTCACGCATATTATTCAGATTTAAAACGGCTACGCTTAAAAAACCTATTGCGATTGCCGGTAAAACCAGAACCATATCAAATTCCTTTGTAAAAAGGAAATTCGACCCTAAAACACTTACCAATCCGAAGAAGATAAAAACGAAAACATCTCCGAATCCGCTGTAACCGTAAGCGCCTTTTCCTACTGTATATTTAATAGCCGCGACTATAGAGGCGATTCCTAAAACGAAAAACAACAGTGAATAGCCGAAATTCTCTTTTCCGAAAGAAATGTAAATCAGCGTCACAGCTGAAATCAGTGACAATACTGATGTAATAATGATTGCCTTTTTCATTTGAGATGCCGTAATGGCTCCGCTTTGGATGGCGCGTTGTGGTCCTACCCTGTTTTCATTGTCGGTTCCTTTCACGCCGTCGCCGTAATCGTTGGCAAAATTGGAAAGTATTTGAAAGAAAAGTGTTGTCAGCAAAGCCAATACAACTATTTCCCAGTTTTCATATTCTCTGTAATAGGCATAGGCACTTCCTATAATTATTCCCGATACCGACAGCGGCAACGTTCTGAGCCTTGCGGCCTGTATCCATTTTTTCATTTTATTTTTTTAATACTCCGAGTATTATTAACAAGTTTTCTCAATTAATTTCCTACTTCTAACTTCCAACTTCTATCCTACATCCAGTTTTCCTTTGTGGTTTCCACCTGATACAGCCACAAATTTACCAATTCCTTAATCTTGGTAAAATTCCCTAAATGAAATGACAAATCCCCGCCTGCCGTTGTGATGGTAACACTTCCGATATTTGCGCGTTTGTGCCAGAAAAACTGACTGACTCTGATTGCCTGAATTTTATGAGGCTCAATGATTTCGTTGTCTATATCCCAGGCGCCACTTTGCTTGATGATGTATTGTTGATTTACAAATAAACGGTAATTTCTGAATCCGAAGTAAAGCAGCAATACTACAAAAACCAGATAGACCGGAAGGAAAAAAATATAATCGAATATTTTATCATCAGTACTAAATCCGTATCCAAAAATTACGAAAACCGGCAGGACAATCAGAAATAATGTCGGAAATAACAATTTTCTGAAATTGGGTTTAAGCATTACTCCTTTTTCCGGAATCTGTCCGAATAAAAGTTTCAGGATCGCTTCTTTTTCAACCTCATCACAGCCCGGAATTTCAATAGCCGCTTTTTTATTTTCTTTTTCTGTTTCACTACCCGAGGCCTGCTTGATTTTGAAGTTCAACACATTCATTTTCTTCTGCAGCCAGTTCTGACTCAGTGCCACAATCTGTACCTTTCCAGGTTTTATGATTGTGTTTTTTGTATTCAGCAATCCGTACGAGAGCAACAAAGAGCTATTCTGTTTTGTTATTTTGAAATCGAAGTATCTGATAATTGTTCGGAAAAGATTGATGACCAAAATCAGAAAAAAAACTACAAGCAATAAAATCATCAACGAATACATTGCCATATTCTGATTAATGTAGTTTTCGATTTCGGCATCTACCTTATCTATTGCGTTTGAATTTTGAGCCAGATTTTGGATGTTTTCAAAAAGGGTAAAAAAGAATGCCAGCAACAGACCAAAACTGCGAACGTAATTGGATGTGATTCCGATTTTTACCAGACTTAAAAAGCCAATAGCTATAAAAGGCCTTTCTGTTTCAGTCGATGTAACATCTGAAGGCTCTTCGTTTACTGAAACTCTTCTCGATTCTGCCAGCAACTTTTCCCTCAAAGCAATGGCCAAATCATGGGAAATAGCACGAATGGAAACCTCTTTTTTTGAACTTCCGGCCGTGTCAATATCCAATGCGTGAACACCGATAATTTTCTGAATTAGCGACTGATTGATGTTTACCTGTTGAATCTTATGCAGCTGGATGGCAATTTTAGATTTATTGAGTACACCTTTATTGATAACAAACTCATCATTTTGGTCATCGATAAAAAAGGTAAAATTGAGGTACTGCAAATACGCAATAATACCAACTATTGAAACCACTCCAATTAAGGTCAGAACCAAAAAGAGTTTGTTCATTTCGTTGAACTTAAAAACCCAAACCAGCAAAAGAGGCCATAAAGCGCGTACAATCTTTCGGAGTGTGTCAGCAAACATTACCAAAACCCCGATTAGAGATTGCCTTTGCGGCTGATTAAATTCGGATTTATTCATTCTCAACAACGTTGTTAGCAATTTCAGCGGTTAATTTCGTCATCAGTAATTGCTTTATATTTTGTGCCTGATCTTTTTCGATTCCGGGAATTTCTATATCACTGTTCCCTCCACCTGCGGTAAAAATCTGTATCGAAGCCAATCCGAATTGTCGTGCTATGAAACCTTCATGTAAAGCCACATGCTGTATTCTGCTGTAAGGAATAATCGTAGTCGTCTCCGAAATGATTCCGCTCTTATACAACACATCATGTTGACGGAAAGCATAACCTCGTTTTTTAAAACTGATTTTCCCTAAAATCGTAGAAATCAAAAACAAAACAAGAACCCCGGTTACTAACAAATACCAATAGTTTCGCGCTTCTTCAGCAAAAAACAAAAACAATCCCACCATCAGACACATAACCAGCAGGAAAATAAAATTACTTATCAGGATAATCTTCTGGTATTCCTTATGCAATGGTAAAAACGAAACTTCCTCAAATTTGGGAAGTTTCGTAATATTTATGGTTTCGTTGGTAAAATTCAATTTTGATTAATTTTAGTTACAAGGGATAAGCTTCAGGGATAGGGGATAAGTTGTAAGGGATAAGAGATAGTATGTAAAGTTTCCCTTTTCCCTTTTCCCTTTTCCCTTTTCCCTTTTCCCTCTTGTCTATCTATTAAGGAATATACTTCTTCTCAAAGTTAGGTTTACGTTTTTCAAGGAAAGCATTACGTCCTTCGATAGCTTCGTCTGACATGTAAGCCAAACGTGTTGCTTCTCCGGCAAAAACCTGCTGCCCAACCATACCATCATCAGTAAGATTCATGGCGAATTTCAGCATTTTGATGGAAATCGGCGATTTTTCAAGGATTTCCTGTGCCCATTGATAAGCAGTATCTTCTAATTCCGCATGAGGGATAACCGCATTTACCATTCCCATTTCGTAAGCGTCTTGAGCAGAATAATTTCTGCCCAGGAAGAAAATTTCACGGGCTTTTTTCTGTCCGACCATTTTAGCTAAGTACGCCGAACCGTATCCTCCGTCAAAACTGGTCACATCAGCATCTGTCTGTTTGAAAATAGCGTGTTCCTTGCTTGCCAGCGTTAAGTCACAAACCACATGTAAGCTATGTCCGCCTCCTACCGCCCAGCCCGGAACAACGGCAATAACCACTTTCGGCATAAAACGGATTAAGCGCTGTACTTCCAGAATATTTAATCTGTGGTAACCATCATCACCCACGTAACCCTGGTAACCGCGTGCTTTTTGATCCCCGCCACTGCAAAATGACCAGATACCGTCTTTGGAAGAAGGTCCTTCCGCCGAAAGCAAAACCACTCCGATTGAAGTATCTTCGTGAGCATCGTGAAACGCTTCCAAAAGCTCTTTCGTTGTTTTTGGTCGGAACGCATTACGTATATCCGGACGGTTAAAAGCGATTCTCGCCACCCCGTCGCATTTCTTATAGGTTATATCTTCAAACTCCTTTACTGTCTTCCAGTTTATTGTACTCATGTTTTCAAATTTAAAACGTAAAAATAAACCATTTTTTGCATTATCTTGCGCTTTCAAAAAATTAAAAACAATGAAAAAAATATTTGTTTCTGCCGCTTTATTAGGTTTGATTTTCGCAGCAAATGCTCAAAAATATGAATTCCAAACGGTTACTGATTTAGAATCATTACCGGTTATCAGCCAAGGACAAACAGGGACCTGTTGGAGTTTTTCGACATCTTCATTTTTAGAATCGGAAATCATCCGTCTTACGGGTAAAAAAATCGATCTTTCGGAAATGTATCAGGTGCGAAACACCTATCCGAAAAAGGCGGAAAATTATGTAATGCGCCAAGGGAAATCGCAATTTGGCGAAGGAGGATTGGCGCACGATGTTATTAATTCGGCAGCGGATTATGGTTTGGTTCCGAATTCGGTATACACTGGTTTGAATGGCACTTCCGAAACTCACAATCACACGGAAATGGTTGCTGTTATTGAAAGCATGCTGAAAACCTACGTAGACAATCCGGCAAAAAAACTATCACCAAACTGGAAAAAAGCAATCGATGCGATGTTGGATGTGTATATCGGAAAAAACCCATCAGAATTTACTTTTGAAGGAAAAAAATATACGCCACAAAGCTTCATGGCTATGACTAAAATCAATCCGAAGGACTATGTAACGATTACATCATTTACCCATGTTCCGAATTACAAATCATTCTTACTAAACATCCCGGACAATTTTTCCAATGGAAGTTTTTACAACCTTCCGTTAAATGAATTTATGGCCAATATCGATAATGCGCTTGCAAATGGTTATACGGTTGAATTGGATTGTGATGTCAGCGAGCCTACCTTCTCCGGAAAAAGTGGTGTGGCTGTTATCCCTGCCAGTGATGAGGATGCTAAAATCATTTTAACTGAGATAAAAGCGGAGAAAAACATTACGCCTGAATTCCGTCAGCAGGAGTTTGAAAATCTGACTACTACTGACGATCATTTGATGCATATCGTAGGAAAAATGAAAGACCAAAAAGGAAACATTTACTATAAAGTAAAAAATTCCTGGGGTACTGATGAGAAACGTGTAGCCAACGGCGGTTATGTTTATATGAGCGTCGCTTATATGAAGTTGAAAGCAATTTCTGTTTTAGTTCACAAAGATGCTTTACAAAAAAATACAGCAAAAAATTTAGGTATTTAGACAATAAAAAAGAAGATAATTTTTTTAGAACATAATTAGAATTTTCGTAATTTTAAGTACTTCTTTCACAAGAAGTTAGTTCACTAGATTTATTAATTAAAAAAGTTATTCTTTGAAAAAATCTGTAATTTTTGTCGCTCTTTTATCTGTAGTATTATTTACAAGTTGTAAAAAAGATTCTGAAGTTAAACCTGAAGAAACAACTGAAGCAGTAATGGAAGAGCAGGTAGATTCGGTTGCAACTGACAGCATTAAAACTGATGAAGTAGCACCTGTGGAAGTTAAGGGAGATACATTGACTAAAAAATAAGTCATATTCTTTAGAAGACATTTTCATAAACCCATAGGTAATGACGTGAATGTCGGATTAATGAAATGGAGTTTCAACGCTCTGCTTAAAGACAAAGAAATTTTAAAACAATTGATGTTCAGCGCTATTTTTCAGCTGATGCAATTGTTAGAATTTATTTTTAATAAAACAATGAGGCTAACCCAAAAGGTTAGCCTTTTTGTTATTTCCAATCACAGTTTTTGTTTCGACTTTTAACAATTTGTGACTTTTAACAAATTTAATTCGCTTTGGGATTTTGTAAATAGCTCGGGTTATTTATATTTGCCTTTTACCAATTATTACAATGAGAATATCAAAATACATCACTATACTTTCCCTTTTTTTATTTTTTAGCTGCAACGGAAAAGACGGCAAAAACGGTAACGATCAAAATGATACTGTTCTTTTAGCCGAAAAATATGCAGTCAGTTTTCCAAAGCTGGATGGAAAATATTTTGAAAAAGAAAGAACTTACGTAGAAAACTTCTACAACAAACATTACAATCCGAAAGATTTCAGTGGCGGTTTTTTAGTTGCCAAAAACGGTCAGATCATCTATGAGAACTACAGTGGCTATGCTTATAAAGAAAAAGGAGACAAAATTACCGCCGAAAAACCCATTCACATCGCATCGGTAAGTAAAATGCTTACAGCCGTTTGTGTTTTAAAATTGGTTGACGAAGGTAAAATCCAGCTTGACAAAAGCGTTCAAACTTACCTGCCGACTTTCCCACACAAGGAAACTTCGGTTCGTATGCTGTTAAATCACCGAAGCGGTTTGAGAAACTATGCTTATTTTACTGATGACAAAGGGGTTTGGAACAAAAAGCAAACGTTAACCAATCAGGATGTATTAAACCTTTTGGCTACCAAACCAATCGGATTGGAATCAAGACCAGGAACTCGTTTCGGTTACTGCAACACTAATTATGCATTATTGGCTTTAATTATTGAGAAGGCAACCAATAAAAAATACGCTGCAGCGATGAACGAAATGATTTTCAAACCCCTGGGAATGAAAAACACTTTTGTTTTTGACGATCTGAAAAAGAAAGACGAGGTTAGTCAATCGTATAAGAACAACTATTTACGACTTGCCTTCGAATTTTTAGATCAGGTATATGGTGATAAAAACATTTACTCTACACCAAGAGACTTGCTGAAATTTGAATTGGCTACTTATTCCGATGCTTTCTTAAGCAAGAAAATGAAGGCTGAAATGTTCAAAGGATACAGTTACGAAACCAAAGGGCAACGTAATTACGGACTGGGAATCCGAATGCTGGAATTTGAAACCGGACAGAAATATTTGTTCCACAACGGCTGGTGGCACGGTAACACTTCTTCTTTGGTAACGCTGCGTAAAGAAAACGTGACCATCATTGCGCTTTCCAACAAATACACTCACAAAACCTATCAGACCAAAAAACTGGCGCCACATTTTGGCGATTATCCTTTTAAATTTAAAGAGGAAATCGGTGCGGAATAATCGAGTTAGAGAATTAGAAGGTTAGAAGAAAACAAGTACTGAAAATCAGGAGGCAAAAATGTCTCCTGATTTTTTTTTATAATTACCCTATTTTTACCGATGTCATCGTAAGTGAACCTCCAACGGCTTTATCATTAAAGAAACTGATTTCGTCTTTGGTGCCCTGTAATGCCAATGTGTAAAGCATCGGATAATAATGATCCGGGGTTGGAATTGCTAATTTTGCGGCTTTATTCAGGTTTTCATAATCGATTAATGCCTTATGATTTCCATCCGCTATTTTGTCTTTGAAAATCGTATTCATTTCGGTGGCCCAATCGTAACCATATTCCTGCTCGCCCAGTTTATCCCAAGCCACCATTCTCAAATTATGAACCATGTTCCCGCTACCGATAATCAAGACACCTTTCTTTCGTAATGATGCTAATTGTTTTGCTAAATCGTAATGATACTGTGGCGGCTTACTGTAATCGATACTTAACTGCAATACCGGAATATCGGCATCGGGATACATATGACGAACTACTGTCCATGTTCCATGGTCTAAACCCCAATCATGATCCAGGCCAACATCTGTTGCAGTAATCAATTGTTTGGTTGCCAACGCCAATTCCGGATTTCCGGGCGCAGGATATTGTACTTCAAAAAGTTCTTGTGGAAAACCTCCGAAATCATGTATGGTTTTCGGCTGATTCATAGCAGTAATATGCGTTCCTCTTGTTAACCAATGTGCTGAAATTACCAAAACGGCTTTGGGTTTCTCAATGGTTTTCCCCATGGTTTTCCAGGTTTGTGAAAACTGATTATCCTCGATGCCATTCATGGGGGACCCGTGCCCTATAAATAAAACAGGATGCTTACTATCTTCTTCTTTTAAATCTTTTGTCCAATTATAAAATGGTTGTAAAGTTGCCATGACCGTCCCTCCTAGTATTGTTTTAATAAATTGACTTCTTTCCATTACTATACAATAATTGTACATACAAATGTAATGATAAAAAAGTTAAGAAACAGCAATTCAGAACTTTTTAACAGTATGTAATTAATTTACAACAAGTGAATCCCGTCGTCTTTAATATCAATAAGTTTTTGTTTGTAAAGCGTTCCGATGGCTTTCTTGAACGTTTTCTTACTCATTTGAAGTACCGTTTTGATATCTTCCGGATGAGAATCATCATTTAGACGAAGAAATCCTCGGCTGGCTTTTAATTCGTCTAAAATAGCCTGGGCCGAAGCATCGATGCGTTCCATACCGAAAGGCTGACGCGAAACATCAATTTTACCATCTGGACGAATGGTTTTGATGAACCCAACGATTCGGTCGCCAGTGCGTAAATCTTCGAAAACCTCGTTCCTGTATAAAAGTCCTTTGTGCTTTTCGTTGATGATGACATTGATTCCTACTTCGGTAATATGAGAGACAATTAAATCAACTTCCTCTCCTACCTCAACGGTGATATTCTTATTATCCAAAAACTGATTTGTCTTACTGGAACCAACCAACCGTTTGGATTTTTCATCCAAATACATATAAACCAGATAACGTTTCCCCTGCTCCATTGGTCGCGCCTGCTCTTTGAAAGGTACAAACAGATCTTTCTCCATTCCCCAATTCATAAAGGCGCCAAACTGGTTCGTATAATTTACCCTAAGCAAGGAAAATTCATTTAGGAAGATATAAGGCTCCAATGTGGTGGCAACAGGTCGTTCTTCATGATCAAGATATACAAAAACCGAAATCTCATCTCCAATTTTAAAATCATCGGACATATACTTTTTTGGCAATAAGATATCATCTGTACCATCTGTTAAGTACATACCCACTTTGGTATCACGGGCAATTTTCAGTGTGTTGTATTTTCCTATTTCGATCATATTCTTGGTTTCAAAGCGGCAAAGGTACGAAGTAAAAGGCTAAAATTTTTCATAAAAAGAAATCCCTCCCTTATCACACCTATATATACCTGACTTATTTTAAATTTTTGAAATAATTCAATAAAACCTGATTATTAACTTCAGTCGGAGTAAAAATTTCGATTATCGATGGTTTTTCGGCAGCCAAAAACGAATGCATTTCCGATTTCAATCCTGCTTCATCACTACATTTGAAATAGTCAAATCCGTACATTTTTGCCAGATGTTCAGCGTTTAAAGAATGGGTTGTTTCGAAGAAAGTATTGAAAACATCCGTCTCCTGATGTCCGGGTAAAATTCTGAAAATACCTCCTCCGCGATTGTTAATCAGTATGATTTTGAAGTCTTTCGGTATATAATTGTTCCAAAGTGCATTACTGTCGTAAAAGAAACTCACATCGCCGGTAATCATCACAGTTGGTTTAGCTGAAGCTACAGCAGCTCCAATGGCAGTGGTCGTACTTCCATCGATGCCGCTTGTCCCGCGATTACAAAATACTTCTATACTCGAATGAATGTCGAATAACTGAGCGTATCTGATAGGCGAACTGTTACTGATTTGCAACTGAATATTTTCCGGCAACATCGGAAAAATCGTTTCAAAAACTTTCATATCCGAAAACGGAATCGTCTTAAGATAATCCATGTGTTTTTCTTTTCGGAATGTTTTTAAATCCAGCGCCCTCTGATTGTAATCGCTTTCAGCCGCATCAGTTTTCGGAAGAAATTCCTTAAAAAACTTATTCGGATTCACTTCAAAATGCTGTGTTAAGCAGCCAAAGGTATCATAAGCTCTATGGGTATCAATATGCCAATGTTGTTCCGGTTTATTGCTACGGATAAAGGCTTTAATTCGCTTAGAAACTATCATCCCTCCAACCGAAACAAGAATATCAGGTTGAAAGGCTTTGAATTCCACATCCGTAAATGGTGTAATTATCGTATCAATATTGGTTATAAAATCAGGATGATGTACATTCGAAGAAACTTCGGTCATAACTACTACTGACGGATCATTTGCCAGGTGATTCAACACAACTTCATCTATTTCATTCGGGTAATTCCCGCCAATTAACACCAGCTTCTTTTTAGCGGCATTCCACTGATTTACGAAAACATCGAGATTGGGTAGCTTTTTATCTTCCCGCTGAAAGTTAACCGTTACCGGATTTACAGAACGTTTTTCAATTGTTTCATAAAGAGGTTCTTCAAAAGGGGCATTGATATGAACCGGCCCTTTCTGAACTACAGCTACATTAAGTGCCTGATTTATCATCAAATCATTTTCTTCTGAAGCTTCTTCGCTTAAATTGGCATTGAAAAGAATATGATTGGCAAATACGTTTTCCTGACGGATGGTTTGACCGTCACCAATGTCAATTTTATTTTTCGGACGGTCTGCTGAAATCACCACAAGGGGAATCTGACTGTAAAAAGCCTCTGCAACGGCAGGATAATAATTAAGTAGCGCCGAACCGGATGTACAAACAAGGATGACCGGTTTTTGTTTTTGTTGGGCGATTCCCATGGCAAAAAAAGCAGCACAACGCTCATCAGCGATACTATAACAGGTAAATTCCGAATTACTGGCAAATCCAATGGTTAACGGGGCATTTCTGGATCCAGGAGAAATTACTACATCATGAAGGTCTTTAGCTTTGCAGATTTCAAGTATGCTTTGTGCTAAAGGTATTTTTGGGTAAATCATTTTAAAATAGCTATGTCACAAAGATACAAATATTAAGATGCTGAAAAAATACAAAGTCTGTTATCTAGAAAGCGATTTTTCTTCTTCATGCATTAGTACGAATTTGTAGAAGGTAAAATGCGAAATACCATAAGACAAAATTACCAATGCATAAATCCCTTCGTTTCTAATGTAAAATTTATTGATGAAAAACGCCGCAACCTGAATAATGAAAAGTATAGAACTTATAAGTAACCAATAATTTTTCTTCGCCGGGTTGTTAACATAATTAATAATGGCCACTCCACCGATAAAGGAGGTAAAAAAAGCATTTAAAATCCATATATAATAAGTATCTCCCAAAAATTCAACCACAAATTCTATTATATACAGATAGATTACAAAAAAAGGTATAAAAGCAATACTCACTGCTTTGTAATTTTGTTTTGTGACCAAACCGAGAATCAGTATGAAAAGGCACAATTTAAAAAGCATTGATGAAAAAGTCGCGTAAATAAAGGTCATCGGCGTACCCAGGAAAAAAAAGACCGTAGCGCACTGATACAACAGCAACGCCATAATAAAAAGAATGTTTTTTCTTTGGGAAGTGATTAAGTACAGTAACAGTAAAATGGGGATCCTGATAAACCAAAACACTTCGGTCAGCTGCTCAATATCCAGTATAGAAAAAAGACTATACAGAAAAAGATTGACGAAGTACAGGATTACTGTTAATCCCGAATATTTTCTTAAATCCATCAGCTGTCAGCAATTTGTACGAAAATAAATATAATCATTTTAAATCATAATTACAGAAAAATCGCCTAAACATTATAGATTGGTTGATAAATTAAATATTCATACAATTAAAAACACACAATACCATAAACCAATATCACATTAATTATCAATAATTTACATGACACACAATACAAAATCCAATACCTTAAATTTCAATCCAATAGTGTTTCCTTTCCTTTGACTTGTGCATTATATTCGTTAATTTTGATAGTTAAATAACAACAAAATGAGTATTAGTATCCGTCAGGCGACAGAGGCAGATATGTCTTCTGTTCTGGAAATTGTCAACTATGAGATTTTGAATTCGACTTCAATTTATGATTATGAACCGAGATCTCTTGGACAACAATTAGCTATTTTTCAGGATAAAACAGATAAGGGATTCCCATTTATAGTGGCCGAAAAAAATGATAAGGTTGTTGGTTTCGGAACCTATGGCCCTTTCCGGTTTAAAGAAGCCTATAAATTTACCGTCGAACATTCTGTCTATGTTCATAAAGATTACACCGGTAACGGCATTGGTTCTACCCTTCTGAAAGAATTAATCGAAATGGCCAGACTACAGAAAATGCACACCATGATTGGCGTTATCGACTCGGAAAATATCGGAAGTATTTCCTTCCATGAACGTCAGGGATTCAAAAGAGCCGGTCAGCTTAAAGAAACCGGTTATAAATTTAAGCGTTGGCTTGATTCGGTATTTGTAGAACTGATTTTATAGTGGTCAGTAACCAGCTAAACAATTGAAATAAAAAATCCCAAAACTAAAATTCAATTTTGGGATTGTTACTATTTTCAAACAGTTTCTGTTTTCTGCTATACTGAACACAGAATACTCCTTAAGATGCTTTTTTAATCCATTCGATAATTTCGTTATCATTTGGCAGTACTCTCGGACTTATTACATTTTCCAGTTCACCTTTTTCATTAATCAGGAATTTCTGAAAATTCCACTCCACCTGGCTGTCTTCAAATCCGTTTTTAGCTTTTTCGGTTAAAAAATGATATAACGGATGCATATCATCTCCTTTAACTGAAATTTTTTCCATCATCGGGAAAGTAACGCCATAATTCTTCGTACAAAAAGTCTTGATTTCTTTATTTGTACCCGGTTCCTGGGCTCCAAAATTGTTGGCTGGGAAACCAATAATCACAAATCCTTTTTCTTTATACTCGGAATATACTTTTTGTAATTGCTCATATTGAGGGGTTAATCCACATTCAGAAGCAGTATTAACCACCATGATTTTCTTTCCTTTCAAAGTTGCAAAATCGAATTCTTTCCCTTCGATATCTTTTACTTTAAACTGATATATGTTTTGTTTCATTAATGTTTTTTTTTCTTCAGTTTGAGTTGTTTTTTTATTGTTATGGTTTTGTGCTTGAGCTCCCATAGCAAATAATAAGCTTAAGACTAAAATTAGTTTTTTCATAATCATTTAAAATATTAGATTTTCAAAGTTAATCAATTTGACATCCAAAAATTATTAAACATATCATAATAAAGCATTTTTTCTGGATCTAAAATTAAAAAAACCTCTGTTAAAGCCAGATATCATTCTGAAAATCAGAAAAAAACCCTCTGATTTTTCAGAGGGCCTTATTTATTTTTTATAATGTTTTTTATATTGGAAATAAGACGCTATTCCCAACAGTGCTACCAAAGCAACCGAAATATAAACGAAATTCGGTGTTACCACTTTATCTCCCTTCGCATAAGAATGCAATCCGGTTAAATAAAAATTCACTCCGAAATACGTCATCATAATCGAATAAAAAGCAAAAACACTCATTAAGTTGAAAATCCATTTTCCTCTCATTGCCGGTACAAATCGCATGTGAATCACAAAAGCATACACCATGATACTGATTAAGGCCCAGGTTTCTTTCGGATCCCAACCCCAGTAACGCCCCCAACTTTCGTTAGCCCATTGACCTCCCAAGAAGTTACCGATTGTGAGCATCACCAAGCCTACCGTTAAGGTCATTTCGTTGATAATGGTAATTTCGCGGATATTCAGCTCCATTTTTTCTTTGTTCTTTTTATTAGTCAGCAAGATCAGTAGCAATGAAACGATTCCTAAAATCATTCCAAGGGTAAACGGACCGTAACTGCCCACAATAACGGCTACGTGAATCATTAACCAATAAGAATTCAAAACAGGCTGTAAATTGGCAATGGCCGGATCCATCCAGTTCCAATGCGCAATCATTAAAATCATTGAAGCTACAAAAGCGGTTGAAGCTACGGTCAGTTCCGATTTTCTTCCGAAGACCAAACCAAAAAGCATCGTTGCCCATCCCACATAAATCATCGATTCGTATGCGTCACTCCACGGTGCATGTCCGGAAATGTACCAACGAGCAATCAGTCCGACAGTATGTAATATGAAGAACAAAGCGATAAGTCCGTGACTGACTTTAACCAATGTGTTTATGATCTTCCCTGTATTGAAAATTTTGATGATTACGAAAATGAACATCAAAACCCCCGCAATCATGTACCACGAAAACAGTTTTTTGAAGATATCGTATTTGTTATACAAAATTTCAGAAGTAATCTTTTCCTCACTCGGATAGACTTCATTTCCGTATTTTTTCTGGAATTTGATTAGACCATCAAGGAATGTTTCGGCCGCTTTGTAATCGTTCTTTGTAGGCACTTCATCCAGTGAACTCAAATACAACGGAATAACATTTTTGGTGAACAATGAATCGATTCCTGTTAAACCGGTTTCATTCAGTTCCAAATGTGAAACCCACTTGTTGTTCTTGTCGAACGGAATCGGGAATACTTTTAAAATTTGTCCGCTCAACGCCGAATACAGCAAATTCACCTTTTTATCGGTTTCAATAAAATCTTTCTGAAATTGATTTGGCACCGCCGCTTTATATGCTTCCTCCAAATAAGGTGATAATTTATAATTCCCTCTGTCGTCGAAAAATTTCATCAGCGAAACATACTTGGCACCTTTATCAGCACCTATCAGATTGTGAATACTGTCGTTGTATTTTTGAACAAAAATAATCGGCACATTGTACCAAACCTGCGGGAATTGCGTCATCGAAAGGAAAACCTGATCGGAATTCATTCCTTTGTATGTATCGCTTTTGCTGACTTTTCGCAACAATTCTGATGAAAACGTATTTAAAGGCTTCATACGACCGCCCTGATCCTGAACAATCAATCGACCAAATTTTGATGCGTGTTCTTCCGAAACTTTGTATCTTAAAATCAGTGAGTCGATTTGTTTTTCGCTCGGCATCTTCTGCTCGTTCAGATGTTGTGCCATCATTCCCGTGCTGAAAACCAACGCAATAATCGTTGTTAAAGCTGCTTTTTTATCTTTAACTTTTTTAAGTTTTCCCTTTAAATCACCGAAGCGGGAATCTTTGGTAAACAGGATTCCGAGTAATCCGGCAAACAACAGGAAATAACCTAAATAAGTTATCCATGTTCCCCAGAAATCGTGGTTTACGGAAAGAACCGTTCCTTTTTCATCCGGATCGAAAGAAGCCTGGAAGAAACGATATCCTCGGTAATCCAGAATATTATTCATGAAAATTCTTGCGTCAAATTTATTTTTCATTTCAGTGTCCACAACCGTTACCTTACTTTCGAAAGCAGAATAACTCTTCTCGGTTCCCGGGTATTTTGATGCAATGAAATCGTTTAATTTAATTTTGAAAGGGGTTTCATAAACCTTGCTTCCGTACATAAAAGTATATTCCAATTCACCCAGTTTAAACGACTGCGGTTCTCCCATTTTCCCTTTAGCGCCCAAAAGGGTAACTTCTTTTTCTTTTCCTTCGCTTTTAACGGTAAGCACTAAAGCATCATCTGTATTTTTATCTTGGTAATCGCCGTTGGATTCCAGAACTATTTTCCCTTTTATGGCCGTCTGTGGAATTACGAATTGTGTTCCGCCCATATTATAAAGCGAACGCAGCATCAGCGGCTGGATTTTATCTTTTTGAACCGTTCCCTGCATTTTATCAGCCATTCGCATGAAGTTTCCGTCAAACGGGGCCTGAATGGTGTAGGCTTCTGATATCTTTGTAATGTTTACAGCACCTTGCGTAAATTTATTAAATGCAAAAAGTACGTTGTGGATATTTTGCACTTCGCCTTCTTTAAGGAAATGCTCATGACGTGTTCCGTCTCCGGATTCTACTAATTTCAAAAAGAAAACACCGTTTTCATCTTCTTTGACCACTTCTTTCGCCCCCATGATGAAATCTTTAAATTCGATTTCAAACGGAACCTTGTCAAAATTTTCGTTTATTGAAAAATAATTATCGGTAGCCGGCGACATCAGCAATTGCTTTTCGAAAGTCCTGCGTTTCATTTCACCCTGATAATTTCCGTCTACAAATACGTTCAGGTACACCCTATCGGAAAAAATCTGATTGGATTCCTGACCCTCGCGTATTGGCATCATCCCTTCAAAACTAATGTAACGGGTAATAAATGCTCCGACAATAATCAGAATAAATGACAAATGCAGTAACAATGAAGCCCATTTGCTCCATTGAAGCAGTTTGTATCGCTTGATGTTTCCGATAAAATTAATCACGAAGAACACCATGATTACTTCAAACCATTTGGTATTGTAAACTAAAATTCGGGCAGTATCAGTATTGTACTCGTTTTCAATAAAGGTTCCGGCTGCCATCGCTGCAGCAAAAACGATGAATAAGACAGCCATTAAACGGGTTGAAAACAGGAAGGAAAATATTTTTTTATCCATAACGGAAACGGTTTTTACTAATTGTCGCGAAGATACTTAAAAACAAAGTTTTGAAGCCCCATTTTAACGAAATTTAAGAAATATACTATTGAGTTAAAAACTTACATTATCAAATAAGAATCGCAACGCGAGATATATAAACACAAACTTAATCAGATTTCCATGAACATCAACTGACAATTATCAGCTGCTTTCCTTACCCCTTTTCCCTTTTCCCTCTTCCCTTTTCCTCCTTCCCTTTTCCCCCACCCAAACACAAAAGACCTTAAACCATTAGCCCCGACAGTAGCGGCATCCTTTTTAAACGGACATTGAGGCTCTCGAAATGATCGTTTGAAAAGATATAGCGGATGGCGGGAAAACAGGTTACCGGAAAGCCCAAGCCATTCGCTCCAAAAATAAACTAATATGGCTAACTATTGTAACCTCCACGGAATTGCTAACTTTGCAAAAAAATAATCATGGAAAACGCATATATCGGGTATCATTTTAAAGTGGAACCTAAAGAATTGGGTTCTGAAATTTTAGTGGCCGAGTTAGGAGAAAAAGCCTTTGAAAGTTTTATTGAAACAGAAGAAGGTATTTCAGCTTATGTGCAAAAAGCACTTTGGGACGAACATATTTTGGATGATATTCAGATTTTACATTCGGATGAATTTAAAATCGAATATACCTATGAAGAAATCGAACAGGTGAATTGGAATGAAGAATGGGAAAAGAATTTCGATCCGATTGATGTGGACGGAGTTTGTCATGTTCGCGCCCCTTTCCATGAAAAGACAGATGCTAAATACGATATTGTTATTGAACCGAAAATGAGTTTCGGTACCGGACATCATGAAACGACACACATGATGATTCAGCATCTTTTGGAAATGGATGTGACTGATATGAAAACATTGGACATGGGATGCGGAACTGCTATTTTAGCCATTTTAGCCGAAATGAAAGGCGCCAAACCGATTGATGCGATTGACATTGACAACTGGTGTTACCTAAACTCCATTGAGAATGCGGAAAGAAACAACTGTCAACACATTTCGGTTTATGAAGGGGATGCATCGCTATTGAATCAGGGGCAGAAATACGATTTGATTATCGCCAACATCAACAGGAACATTTTGCTGAATGATATGCAGACCTACGTAAATTGCCTGAACAAAGGCGGAATTTTACTGTTGAGTGGGTTTTACAACGAAGATATTTCGGCTATAGATGCTTCTTGTACAGAGAAAGGTTTAACCTATGTTAAAAAGTTCCAAAAGAATAATTGGGTTGCTTTAAAATACGTAAATTAGCAGATTATTCCACTTCAATTCATTGATTATGAATGTAAAAGAAAAAATTAAAGAACAAGTATCGGTTGAGGAATTACTTTCTTCCAACTACGAAATCATTTTATTTAATGACGACGTAAACACATTTGACCATGTTATCGATACGTTAATTTATGTTTGCGATCATGAACCATTACAAGCAGAACAATGTGCGCTTTTGGTTCATTACACCGGAAAATGTGCCGTAAAAACAGGATCCTACAAGGAATTGGAACCGTTGTGCAGTAAATTGCTTGAAGCTGATTTGAGTGCAGAAATACAATAAAAAAGTCCCGAAAATTTCGGGACTTTTCATTTATTATGATGTTCTATCTACTTAACCTCTGGTAAAAACCTGAACTATTTCTTCCATAGTTTCAGGATCTGTATATTTAACTTTCAGGGTAGTCTCATTTAAAATCATGATTTCTACCGTTCTATTTACTCCGTCCATAGACACCGCTATGTTATTCCCATTTTTCAACCATGATCCAGGAGTAATATCTTCCGCACACTCGTTATCATACCATACGTCATCTAAAGTCCCGCCAGTTTTTAACTGAATGTAATCCGCTTTGGTAGAACAATCGTTGACATAGTCATGAAGAACCTCCGTGTCATCTACAATAACACCTTCTTTAGCATAAACCCATTTAGCTTCAATTGAAGTAGTTGCTGAAGAGTTATCATCATCTTTGTTGCACGATGTGAATACTGCGCCTAATGTCAAGGCAGAAACAAATAGAATACTAATTTTTTTCATAGTTATATTTTTTTCATGGTTATCCACCAAATATAACAAATATTATTAAATATATTAATTTTTTCTTAAAATTTTAAATAATTAAACATTACAGTAAAAAATCATTAAAAAATAATCAATACTTAATGTGGCAATTTACTTTTAAAAACCCCATACAAGTAAGTTCCCAATAAGGCTCCCGCCAATACGATTACGATTCCATAAAAACCGGCACCTAAAAGAATAAAAATTGGACCAGGACATGAACCTACCAAAGCCCAACCCAATCCGAACATAATTCCACCTACAACATAACGGACGAATCCTCTTTCTTTATCGGCTATCTCAATCGGAAGTCCGTGAATATCCTTTAGATTATTTCTTTTTATAAGTTGAACACCAATAACACCGGTAACTACGGCAACACCAATAATCCCGAACATGTGAAACGACTGGAAGTGAAACATTTCATAGATTCTGTACCATGAAACAGCTTCCGCTTTTGTCAATACGATTCCGAAAACGAAACCAACCAAAACAAACTTGATTAAACTGAAAAATTTCATACGCTTTCTTAAAAAATTAATGGTAAAAGGAAATGAGCCATAATCAATCCTCCGATAAAGAATCCGATTACCGCAACTAATGACGGTTTCTGTAGGTTACTTAATCCGGTAATAGCGTGACCTGAAGTACAGCCGCCGGCATAACGGGTTCCGAAACCAATCAACAATCCGCCAATGAAAAGGATGGCAAGTGTTTTAGGTGTTTTAATTGCTTCCCAACTGAATAATGTTTCAGGCCCTAATTTCCCGTCGGGTGCTTCTATATTAATAGCCGCTAATTGTTCAATTGTCTTGGGGTTAAGCTGAACGCCGCTTCCGTCGCTCAAAAAATGTACCGCTACAAATCCGCCTAAAATAGCGCCAAAAACCACGGCTAAATTCCATTTTTGCTCACGCCAGTCGAATTTGAAAAAATCGACATTTTTACCTGCACCGGCAATAGTACAAAGTGTTCTTAAATTGGAAGACATTCCAAAAGACTTTCCGAAGAAAATCAGTGTAAGCATTACTGCTCCTATCAAAAACCCTGAAATATACCAGGGCCACGTTCCGTAAAATGAATACATAATTAGTTTCTTTTTGGCAAAAATAATTATTGCCCAAAGATTTTATGTAACAAACATTACAATTTTTTCGTTACAATAAAATAAACCTTTAATTTTGATTCATAAAATAGCATTTATGAAAAACTTTACGATTGAGATCAAGTGGGCTTTTATTTTTTTCATTGCATCATTAGCATGGATGTATCTTGAAAAATCAGTTGGCCTTCACGATCAATATATTGAAAAACATCCTATCTATACCAATCTTTTTGCAATTGTAGCCATTGCCCTTTATTATTTTGCTTTAAGAGATAAAAAGAAAAATTTTTTCAATAATCAGATGAACTGGAAACAAGGTTTCGTGACCGGAGTGTATATTTCCTTTTTCATTGCAATATTGAGCCCTCTTGCACAATATATAACCAGCACATTCATTACTCCGGATTACTTTAAAAATGTAATCGCATATGCTGTTGAGCACAAAAAAATGACTCAAGAAAATGCGGAAATGTACTTCAACTTAAAAAGCTATATCATGCAGGGAATTTTCGGGGCTCTTTCAATGGGTGTCGTAACTTCCGGAATTGTAGCATTTTTTATTAAATCCAAATAATCATGTTTAAAAAAGCACTTTTATTGAATATTCTTTTTCTTGGTTTGGTTTCATGCATCAGCACAAAATCAACAATCCAAAACATTGACAATACTGCAATTAAACCAGCTATCAAAGACGACGCTTATATCCTGAAAGAATATGCCGATTCTAAAAAATACGGATACAATCAGGATTATCCGATCAATATTGGCGTAATTCAGGAAACAAGTGAAGATAAGTACCTGGTCTATTTTTTTAATGGAATCACAGGCCCAAATGGAGAAAAGGTGAGCTTTGAAAAAGTAGACACCTGTTGTCCGTTTCCAACCGCACACAATAAAATCGGTGGTGGTTTATTATCAATTTACGAAGTACGTTGGGTCGGACAGTCAAAACCTGTGCGTTTGTATTTCAACATTTACGAAAGAGGTAAAATCATGTGCCCAATCGGTTTCAAGATTAAAGATTTTCAGAAGAAACAATAAAAACTTTAAGATTTTTATAAGATTTCACGCCCTCTGACTTTTACATTAGAAGGTTTTTTTATTATATCTTTGTACCTCTTTTTAGATACAATCATGAATTTACAGAACATACCACAGATTAAACATACAGACAGCGGGAATTTTTTCTTATTGGCAGGTCCTTGTGCCATTGAAGGTGAAGAAATGGCAATGCGAATTGCAGAAAAAGCAGTTTCTGTAACCGACAAACTTAAAATCCCTTATGTTTTTAAAGGTTCGTTTAAGAAAGCTAACCGTTCCAGAATTGACAGCTTCACAGGTATTGGGGACGAAAAAGCTTTGAAAATACTTCAAAAAGTGTCCAAAGAATTCGGGGTGCCGACTGTTACCGATATCCATACCAATGAAGATGCTGTAATGGCTGCCGAATATGTTGATGTACTTCAGATTCCGGCTTTTTTGGTGCGTCAGACCGATTTGGTTGTAGCTGCAGCAAATACCGGAAAAACGGTCAACCTTAAAAAAGGACAATTCATGAGTCCGGAAAGCATGAAACATGCGGTTCAAAAAGTAATCGACTGTAACAACCAAAATGTAATGGTGACCGACAGAGGTACCATGTTCGGATACCAGGACATGATTGTGGATTACCGTGGAATTCCTACTATGCAGCAATTTGCCACAACCGTTTTGGATGTAACCCATTCATTACAGCAGCCTAATCAAATGGTTGGTGTAACCGGTGGCCGCCCTGAAATGATAGAAACAGTAGCCAAAGCAGGTATAGCTGTAGGTGTGGACGGAATTTTCATTGAGACCCATTTTGACCCTGCAAATGCAAAAAGTGACGGTGCCAACATGCTTCACCTGGATTTATTTGAAGGACTGATGGACAAACTGGTTGCAATCAGACAAACGATAAACAAATTTTAATAAAATTTAAACCGGCTAGTTAGCCGGTTTTTTTTTGTTTATACCATCTAAAAATTTCACACATCAAAAAAAATTAAAAAAACTTGTCCATTTCAATTATTATAACTTACTTTGTTTTTCAAAGTACTTTATATGAACACTCAAGATTATTTGCAGGACATTAAGGAAATAAAAGATTTGATGAACAAATCGACCCAATTTATTTCTTTAAGTGGTTTGTCTGGAATATTAGCCGGAATCTACGCTTTGGTCGGAGCAGGTTATGTTTATTATCTGATTGAAAACCATTCAGAACAATATATCACACTTGAAAGCAGTACATTCAAACTGATTCTGCTTACGGCTTTCATAGTTCTTATAGCCTCATTACTGACTTCCTACGTCCTCACAGTAAAAAAAGCAAAAAAAATGGGCGAAGATGTATGGAATACCTCTTCAAAAAGATTATTGATCAATTTTTTCATTCCACTGGTTACAGGAGGAATTTTTGCCGTACTGCTTTTGAGAAATGGCTACTATGGCCTGGTGGCTCCTATCACTCTTATATTTTATGGTTTAGCATGCATCAATGCCAGCAAATATACCTTAAGGGATGTGCGTTATTTAGGAATAACCGAAGTGATTTTAGGTCTTTTGGCTGTTGAATTTTCAGGATATGGGTTATATTTCTGGGTTATCGGATTTGGGATTTGTCATATTGTTTACGGATCGGTCATGTACTTTAAATACGACAGAAAATAACCGTGAAAAATATTATTCAAAATATAAACAAGGCTTTTGACCATCGTATCCGACTGGGAATCATGTCGGTATTGATGGTCAACGAATCTGCCGATTTCACTACCCTTAAAGAACTATTAGGCGTAACTGACGGGAATTTGGCAAGCCATGCCAAAGCACTTGAAGCTGAAAACTATATCATAGTAGAAAAGCAATTTATCGGAAAGAAACCCAATACAAGTTATAAAGCAACTGCAGAAGGCCGAAAGGCGTTTCGCGAGCACATTGAAGCACTTGAAAAATTGATACAGAAAAGCTAATATATTTTTTTACACATACACTTTGAAATACAAAGTACTTTAAAACAAACATAAACACAATTAACGTAAAACCAAAAATCTAAACACAATGGAAAATCAAAGCATCAATCAGAACAAAGGGTCATTTCCCGGATCTTTCCTTCAGTCTACCACCATCAAAATGATAATGGTTGGCATGCTGACATTGGTATTACTGATTCCTCTCGCTTTTGTAAATGACTTGATTCATGAACGGTCAGAGCGAAAAAAAGAAGTGGTTAATGAAGTTACGCAACTATGGGGAAAAGACGTCTTTTTTTATGGCCCGATAATAAAGGTTCCTTATAAAAGATATACAGAAACTTCTGTTTTGGATCCAAATACCAAAAAGACGAGCATTCAACTAAATTCAAGTGTTGACTATGCTTATTTCTTCCCTGAAAAGTTTAATAACACTTCAAACATTAAGAAGAATACTTCTTTAAAAAGAGGGATTTACAACAACGTGGTATATTCAGCTGATATGAAATTTGACGGAAACTTCGATAAACTGAATTTTGAGAAATTGGACATCGCCGAAAAAGATATAGAATGGGACAAAGCTTCATTGGTTGTAAAAACAACAAATTTAAAAAGCATCAAAAGCGATTTAGTCATCAAACTCAATGATCATGTTTTCAATTTTGAATCGAAAGACGAACAGGATAATTTTTATGGTACGCTGGAAACCGAAACTTTCGATTATAAAACACTGGCAGCTACCAGTAAATTAGATTTCAGTTTCTCGATGAAATATAACGGAAGTAACAGTATCAAATTCATCCCGATTGGTAAAACTACGCAGATCAGCCTGAATTCAGATTGGGATTCCCCAAGTTTTGAAGGTATGTTTGCAGCAAATGATGCCACTAAAACCATCAGCAAAAAAGGATTCCATGCCGATTGGAAGATACTAGACATCAACCGCTCTTTCTCACAACAGCATGTTTCTAAAATACCAAACCTGAATGAATATTCCTTTGGTGTAAAATTAATTGATACAGTGGACGAATACCAACAAAACGACCGTGCTTCAAAATACGGATTTCTGGTAATCGGACTTACATTCTTAATCTTCTTTTTGATTCAGCAGATCAACAAAATAAACATTCACATCTTTCAGTATACCATGCTGGGACTGGCTCTCATCATGTTCTACACTTTATTGATCGCAATCACGGAACATTCCAGTTTCTCATTAGCCTACCTGATTGCTTCGGTATCCGTAATCGGAATGATCGTTTTGTACTCTGTTTCCATATTAAAAACCAAAAAGTTCCCTTTATTCATCGGATTAGCTTTAACTGCTGTCTATACTTTTATCTATGTGATTATACAATTAGAAAACTATGCGTTACTGGTGGGAAGCATTGGATTGTTTATCATTTTAGGCCTTGTAATGTACTTCTCCCGAAAAATTGACTGGAATAATTCAAACGAATAACAATAAAAAAGTCCCGATTTGATTTAATCGGGACTTTTTCTATTCACTATTTTCTATTTTCTATTCTCAATCACTCACCTACATAGTCCTCCAGATATTGAAATCTTTTAGTAAGTTTACCGTTTTCGGTAATTATTGCACGTTCCAAAATACCGTCTTTATCATTGTTGTAAAACGCCGGAATAACGTGTTCAAGGAACATTTCCCCAAAACCTTCACTGGCATCTCTTGGCAATTCACATGGTAGATTATCGACTGCCATTACAACTATAGCACCCGGATGATTAACATCTACTTCTTTACCCTCACTTGGATAATAGCCGTAAAAAGGATCAGCAATTGTAGAAGAACGTAAAGTACTTTCAATAGGACCACCTACGTCACAGGAAATATCGGCAACCACTTTAATCTTATTATCCGGTGCGTTTAACATTTCTCTGGTTAAGATAGCCGGAGCACCGTTCCCATAAAAATGTCCAGCAATGAAAATATCGGACACTTTGGTAAAACGCTCAAAATCAGAAACAAATTCCTGTGAGTTCTGATAAAAGTCTTCTTTCGAAGTTATTGTTCCGTCTTTTCGTTTATTATAGTCCAGTACATCGATTTGAGTATATACCGGTTTGTCGTAGGATTTCGTTAAATAATCTTCAACAGAAACCTGCTTGATTTTCATGGCATCCAATATTTCCTTGGCTCCCATTCCTACCTTTCCTACTCCTGTCAAAACGATTTTGATCGGTGGCAACATCGGGCGACGTAAACGCTCTACTAATGCAGCTTTATCCGCTAAAGTTTCTGCTTTAGGAAGGTTGAATAATTCATATTTCATTCCAAATGCCCTGAATCCGTTGTAAGTACCAACAATACCGGCATAACGTCCAAATCCAATCAAACGGTGATTTGCTTCGTTCACGATCGTTTCATGGTCAATTAAACCGATGTTTTTTTCAAGACAGGCAATAAGTAGTTTTTTATTATATGGCTGTTTTTTTATAGTGTGTGAAAAAAAGAAATATTTTTTATTGGGAAGTAAGGATTCAATCGGCACCTCTTTTACACCAATTAAAACGTCGCAATCCGACAGATCGTCACTTAATTCAAATCCTAATTTTCGATACTCATCGTCATGAAATACACGTATGTCAGAAGGTTCTACTTTAATTTCAGCTTGGGGAAACTGTACTCTTAATTTAGTAAGTTCTGAAGGTGTAAAAACCACTCGACGATCTGGAGGGTTTTTTCTTTCTTTAATAATTCCAAATTTCATCATTCTGCAATCTTTGAACTGTTTTTATAAAAATATAACAAAAAGTGACAAAAAAAGTAGGTTAATTTTGTTAATTTTGTCTGATTTTATTTATTTCAGTCCAAATGTAGTGTTTAAAGAAATGAGGTGCAATAATTTTTAATTGAAAATTAAATACTTTAACTTTGCATTGTGATTTATCACTAAAGTCACGACAATTACCACTGGGGTCGACTGGTTTTGACAGCGGGTGGAATTGGAAAGTAAGCACGTCGAGAACTGGGACAATTCTCGTTAATAAAAGGTTTCAAAATTTTACACGGCGAAAATAATTACGCTTTAGCTGCTTAATCTGAATCATAGTAAGATTTGCCTAGTCCCGATTAGATCGGGAAGCTGGATTCTCCTCGAAAGCCTTGGTTTATGGCGTTCGGCCCAGGGGAACCGTAAAAGTAAACCTAGGAAAGGTAATGCTTTAAATCCTTTCTGACACTTATAAAGCTAAGCTTCAGGTGGCAGTTTTTGGCCTTGCCTGCGGTCGAAAATTTAAGCAAAAACTAAACGTGTAGAAAGCTCTTCGATTGCTCGTTTGGACGAGAGTTCGATTCTCTCCGACTCCACTAGAACAAACCTATTTTAAGGTAAAAGCCTGTAAATCGTATGATTTACAGGCTTTTTCTATTTAATTTTATTAGTTTACTCTCTTTACTCTTTACCCTTAACCTTGTTATCCAAACTTAACGGACCGCTTCCCCAATAGGCAATCATAAGCGCACCACCAAGCATCGACAGGTTTTTCATAAACATAACCATTTGCATTTGGTGAGCCATCGGATCAGTAATGCTCCAAAAATTGTGCATCACCAACGTAACCGGAACCAAGAATAAAACAATCAGCCAGGCACCTATTTTAGCCTTATAACCCAACACTATAGATAGTGCCCCTAAAAAACTCAATACTCCACTAAACGGCACTAAAAAAGAAGCATAAGGCACCCCTGCTGAAGAGGCGTACGCAATGGTTCCCGGTGCAAAGTGTCCTATGATAGTATTCAGGAAAATCCAGGAGAAAAGTATTCTCCCTATTAATAATACGAATTTCATGGCATTTGATTTTCAAACTGTTTAATCAAATAATGATTATTCACAGTTTATTCCACAATTTAGTAACCCTCCCGTCCTCAATCTTTAAAGCATAACTTCTTTTCACTTGGGATCCGTTTGGGCTGTGTAAATAGCCGCCAATACCATGCCATCCAGGGATGTTGTCAGTTAAAAAATGTTAAAAGAGTAATTAGACGAAAACAAAAATCCGCTGTGCAAAGCGTCCGGACTTTTCGAAAAGCCCTCTAACCAAAGCTATTCATTCAATGATTAAACCATAATTCTTATACAATGCGGGGCGGTGGCTCTCGAAGCCATACTGCTGAAAATCAACACCCCAAGTAAAATCAATCAACCATACGCATCATTATCCCATTAATCCTCCATTCTTCATCAACGACATCATTAATGACACTTTGTATTGTACATCCCGAACCATTAAAAAAATACTTGAAGACAGTTATTCCATTGATCTTCAAAACCCCTTGTTGTGGTTCGGATTTTAATTTCAGGCGCCATGTTCTCCGATGACCTCTCGAATAAAAAATTAAAAACTCAGGATAAACTCCTGTTTTTTCAAAGACAAGCATCCTCCCTCTTTGAACGGTTAAAGTGATGTCGTTTTTATATTTCATATTTCACTGTAGTCGTTATGATTATCAAAGCCTTTTTCTTAAAATCTGTTCTGTTAAAATATAAAAAAATGCGCAAAATCGGATACTTTGCGCATGGTTTTGAAATGAAATTTCATGTATTATCAGACACGAATCTGATTAAGAAAACAATCAATTGTTACTCTTGAAATGAGGCAACAGTTTCCGGTTCGAATTCCATGTCGTCTACCATTTCAGTTTCTTTTACTGGTTTCGCCTTAAGCGCATTAAACCTTTCCAATTGCTCCAATCCTTCTTCATCACCTCCAAAATAAGGGAAAACATCCATAATCGGAGATTCCGAAATAGCTGTTATCGTATAGTCTCCCATGGTATTATTCAAAGCGGTATTTGTATTATCAAAAGCTTCTTTTATATCATTGCCCTGAATCAACAAATACATCGTAGCTTTTCGCTCTTTACCGCTCTCCTCATCATAAGACACTAAAGAAACTTTCGATTTAAACCAACGGTCACAATTCTCAAAAGGATGTATCTCCGCTAAATTAGCCACACTGATAGTCGTGATTTTAAATTCTTCACTGATGTAGGCTGACATCTCCTCATTAATTCTGCTTTCTGCTTCCGTATAAGATAACGCATCTACCAAATAAGGTTCTGTAACCACCTTTTGAATTGCGTTATCATCTAATTTTCTGTACTTTACTTTACATTCATACCAAGTCGTGCTCATCTCTATAATTTTTTTAAGGACGCCAAAGATATATTTTAAAGGAAAATAAAAGCATCATTTACCAAAGATGATATTCACAATTTTGAATTGAAACCAAATCCTAAATTAACCCAAACAAACGCAATGCGATTCCTGAACCTGTAGTAGGAATAGAAGTACTGTAGCCAACTCGTTGACATGATGTTCAAAAGAAATCAGGACTTCTTCCACTCATCATTAACCTCATCGTCATCATCAATTTTATAATCATTGTTCAAGAAATCTTCCAGCTCTTTCTTATCCCTTTCATTTTGGATAATCAAATAGGCCACTAAAAACAATGAAACAATGACAACCGCTACAATTATGATTACAGAGACTTTCATAATTACACTTTTTATTAAAGTTAATCATTTCCCACTTCTCCAATGTTTACAAAACGTTATATTTCAACAAGTTAAAAATTTAGCTCACGTATTAACATTCAGTCTATTTTATGTCACTTATCAATGTAGATAAAAATAGTATGCCTAACTTTGATATACCATTGCAGTAATCAAAACACAAAATTGATGCAGCTATCGGATATCATACAAGCCAGAATCCAAAAGAAAGGTCCAATCTCGTTTCACGATTTCATGGAAATGTCGCTTTATTACCCGAAATTGGGTTATTACACTTCTGCAGGAGAAAAAATCGGAATCGAGGGCGATTATTACACCAGTCCCAACCTTACTCCGCTGTTTGGAACCATGATTGCCCGTCAGCTAATTGAAATGTGGGAAGCTACCGGTAAGGAGCAATTTACGGTTGTCGAATATGGAGCCGGAACTGGCAAACTATGCCATGATATTCTCGATTATCTCAAAAAAAACCCTGATTTTTACAATAAGCTGAACTACTTCATCATTGAAAAAAGCCCTGCAATGCGTGAAAAAGAAAGAGACTTTCTACATGAAAATGTAATGTGGTGTAAAAACATTGAGGATATCCCTGAAATAACAGGTTGTGTGCTCTCTAATGAATTGGTAGACAATTTCGCCGTGCACAAGGTGGTTATGGATGACGAACTAATGGAAGTTTATGTGGGTTATGAAAATGGCTTTTACGAAGTGTTACGACCCGCCTCAAAAGAACTGAAAAAATATCTGAACGAATTGGATGTTGCGCTGCCAAAAGGATTTCAGACGGAAATAAACCTACAGGCAACCCAATGGATAACAAAAATCGCAAGAAGCATTAAAAAAGGCTATGTCATTACAATTGATTACGGCTACACATCAGCCGAATTATACAAACCCGAAAGACAGGCCGGAACGCTGCTCTGTTATACCAAACATTCTCTTAACGAGCATCCGTATGAAAACATTGGATACCAAGACATCACTTCTCACGTTAATTTTTCAGCATTATGTTATTGGGGTTTAAAAAGCAGATTAGAGTGCTGCGGACTAACCTCTCAAGCAAATTTCTTATTGGCATTGGATTTCAAAAAGTATTTACGGGAATCGCTGGAACCTAAAGAAGATCTAATCAAAACAATCGAAAAAGAGGCGCTTCTCACCCAATCACTCATATTGGATTTGGGGATGAAATTAAAAGTACTTATTCAAAAAAAAGGGGCGGTAAAAAGTAATCTTCAGGGATTGAGGAACGGCGCTAATGCGTAATCCCACAAAAAATAAACGTGAAATAGTACATACTCAAAAAACTTTTTTGGCAATGACTTCCTTTTTTGCACAATTAATTAAAAAAAATGTAATATTGTAATGCTGAAAAAACCTAAACTATTATTTAAAATTTTTTAACCTAAGCGGAAAAAGATCATGAAAAAAATATTCTTATTATTAGTACTATTCGCCCTAAACATCAATGCGCAGGAAAAATTCGAATTTCCTTTAAATGAAAACGGACAAATCATTTTTACCGAAGTCGTGCCGGCTGAAGGAAAAACCAAAGACGACTTGTTCACCAACTCAAAAATGTTCTTTGTGAACACTTACAAAGTGACTCAGGAAAAACTAAAACAGGACAAGGCAAATTATTCGGTTTCTAATAATCAGTATTCTATCATGACCGTAAAGATGAACGGAAGTGATGTAAAAGTTAAGTTATTTTACACTGTTTCAATTATGTCAAAAGACGGTAAATACAAATACGAAATAAAAAACATCTTTACTAAAACTGAAGTTTCCGAAACTCCTTTAGAGAAAATGTTTGATAAGGAAGCTTCAGAAAAAGCAGCTCAAAAACCTAAATTAGCAGAAAACCTTAAGGCTTATTACGGCGCTATTAACGCAGAAATCGAAAACATCAAAACAAATATCAAAAAAGAAATGGCTAAATCTAGCGCTGCCAAAAGTGAATGGTAGTCCGGAAAACCATCTAACCCTAAAAATGAAAGGCTCCTTTATTGGAGCTTTTTTATTTTCTAACCGTTATTTCCTCTTAATTTTTTGACACATAACCCGTATATTTGTGTTTTCAAAATATAAATACTATGCAACATATAATCGATCGTTTCATCAGTTACGTAACCATTGATACGGAAGCCGATCCAAACTCAACTACAACTCCAAGCAGTGCTAAACAATGGGATTTAGCCAATAAATTAGTCGAAGAATTAAAAGCCATCGGTTTACAGGATGTAACTATAGATGACAAGTCTTACATTCAGGCAACGTTGCCAAGTAACTTAGACTATGAAGTACCAACCATTGGTTTTGTTGCGCATTTTGATACAACTCCCGATTTTACCGGAGCCAATGTAAATCCGCAAATCGTTAGAAATTATGATGGTAAAGATATCATCCTGAACAAAGAAAAAAACATCGTATTATCTCCGAGCTATTTCGAAGATTTACTACTATACAAAGGTCAGACATTGATCACAACCGACGGAACCACTCTTTTAGGTGCCGATGATAAAGCGGGTGTAACCGAAATCGTTACGGCAATGGAATACATAATCCAGAATCCGCATATCAAACACGGAACTTTAAAAGTTGGTTTCACTCCTGATGAGGAAATCGGACGCGGTGCCGACTTCTTCGACGTAGAGAAATTCGGATGCGACTGGGCCTATACCATGGATGGAAGCCAGATTGGCGAATTGGAGTACGAAAACTTCAATGCGGCTGGTGTAAAACTGAAATTCAAAGGAAAAAGCGTGCACCCTGGTTATGCTAAAGGAAAAATGATCAACTCGATGCTTTTGGCTACCAAATACATTTCCAAATTACCTAAAGACGAAGTGCCGGAAAGAACAAAAGGCTACGAAGGGTTCTTCCATGTGGTACATTTGGATGGAAGTATTGAAGAAACAAACGTGCAGCTAATCATCCGTGATCACGACCGTAAGAAATTCGAAAAACGTAAAAAAGAAGTCGTTAAAATTGCCAAGAAATTCAACAAGAAATATGCGAAGCAATTCGGCGCCGATATCGTGGAAATCGAAGTAAAAGATCAATATTACAACATGCGCGAAAAAGTTGAACCGGTTAAGCACATTGTTGATTTGGCGGAACAGGCAATGAAATCGTTAGATATCAAACCGCTTATCAAACCTATTCGTGGCGGTACAGACGGTTCCCGTTTATCCTTCATGGGATTACCTTGCCCGAACATCTTTGCCGGCGGACATAATTTCCATGGTAAGTACGAATACGTTCCGGTAGAAAGCATGCAGAAAGCTATCGATGTAATCATCAAAATCGCTGAACTTACTGCAGAGAAATACAAGAAATAAAAACCTACAGTTACAGGTATAATTTTGCCGCAGATTTACAGATTTAAAACCTGTGAATCTGCGGTTTTATTTTTATATTGGTTTCCGATTATTTCCTATTACCAATCACATGAAAGAAGAAAAGAAAAATCCGTGGAACAAAAACAATGAATGGTCGGAAGAACTCGATTTTATAAAGTCGATAATTGCCAAAACCGAACTGGAAGAGATGACAAAATGGGGCGGAATCGTTTATACTGTCAATAAAAAAAATGTTATCGGAGTTGGTGGTTTTAAATCCTATGTTGCCGTTTGGTTTTTCAATGGTGTCTTCCTGAAAGATGAGAAAAAAGTATTGGTCAATGCCAATGAAGGTGTTACCAAAGCACTACGCCAATGGCGTTTTTCGTCCAAGGATGAACTTATCAAGAATGAAAAAGACATTCTCCAATACATCAATGAAGCGATTGCCAATGAAAAAGCAGGTCTTTCCCAAAAACCGGAAAAGAAAGAAGCCATCATTTCAGAATTACTGGATGCCGAGTTTAAAAATGACAAAGCTTTGGCTAAAGCCTTTGATGCCTTTTCACCTTATAAACAACGTGAGTTTCTGGAATATGTAGAAACTGCAAAACAGGAGAAAACCAAACTCACCCGAATCGAAAAAATCAAACCAATGATTTTGGAGGGTGTTGGCCTGAATGACAAATACAGATAATAAAAAAAGTCCCAACAAAATCGGGACTTTTTTTATTTATTTTTTGAAAAATTATTTCGCAGCGTTAGCTTTCATACTCAATTCCATTGAAATGGCAGAACGCTCCATTTTAATTTTTCCGGCCATCGTTTCGATTACCACTGTATCCTCATGCAATTCGGCTATTTTACCGTGGATTCCTGATTTAGTGATGATCTTGTCACCTACCTTTACAGCAGCTTCAAATTCTTTCTCTTTTTTAGCTCTTTGTTGTTGCGGTCTGATCATTAAAAAATAAACCACCGCTAACATTAATATTATTGGTAAAAACTGACTTAATTGTCCCATAGTAGTATTAGTATTTTTAATTAATAGGTGTTGTTACTAACTGACCCGGTTTTGGCATTACCTGTGCTTTGATAGTTACTTTCTCCGAACCTTCTTTTGTGTTTGTTGTTAAAGTAACAGATTTTTGCTGCTGTCCGGGTTTCCCTTTCGAATTAAAGGTAACTTTCATATCTGCAGAAGCTCCTGGTTTGATTGGTTCTTTTGGCCATTCAGGAACGGTACACCCACAGCTTCCCTGTGCATTGATGATAATTAAATCTGCCTCTCCTTCGTTGGTAATTTTAAAAACAGTTTCCGCTACATCTCCTTCTTTGATGCTTCCAAAATTGTGTTCTGTTTTATCAAATTTTACTACAGGCAATTTCCCTTTTGCTGCATTTTCAGCTGTTACTTTTTCAGCATTTGCCTCATCGATTTTGTCTGATGCATTGTCTTTTTTACAAGAAGTCGACAGCACCAAAGCAGCAACAGCCAACATTCCAAAAGTTCTTTTGATCATAATTTAAAAAGTTAGTTACATTAAACCTCTTCCGGTTTTGATAAGTTTGTTTTCTTTTTGGTATTCTTTTACTAAATTATCTAAAATTCCGTTGATAAAAATACTACTTTTTGGTGTAGAATATTCTTTTGCTAATTCTAAATATTCGTTAATCGTTACTTTGACAGGAATAGACGGGAACTTCAAAAATTCGCAAATTGCCATTTTCAGAATAATAGTATCAATCTCGGCGATACGTTCAGCATCCCAGTTAGGTGTTTTATCAATGAATTCTTTACCTAATTCGATGTTATTCAGAACCGTTTTGCGGAAAAGATTTTTCACGAAATCCTTATCATCAGCATCTTTATACAATTTCGGCACAAAAAACGAACTGTCGTTGGCTGATTTGATTTGTTTCAGCTGTTTTACGATCATGGTATTCACTAACGGAATATCATCAACCCAAGTTAGCTTATTATCCTCCAAATAATCATAAAGCTTTTCATTTGGCGCTATGATTTCCGAAAAGATATCTATGATAAACTGTTTGTCTTCCTCAAAATCATTAACAGCTGTTTCCATGTATTTTTTATACAACTCACTGTTTTTCACTTCATCTAAAAGCAACAGGATATAGTCGTCATTGTTTTTCCAATTGGTGATTTTCCTGTCTTCCAAAGCAATGCTCAATGAATTATTCTCTTCTAATAATTCAAGTACCTGGTTCTTTATAAATTTTGTATTGGGATTGCGTTCTTCTTTTGTAGCAAGATGTTTTTTACTGGATTTATCGATAAAATCTTCCTCCGATTTTCTGATTTCCACCAAAGCGGAAAGCATGATAAGATATAAATCCTGAATGTTTTCGATACTCTGAAACAGGAATTTTTCTTCCTTATCCAGATTATCGGAATTGTTTTGATGCATAGCGTAAATGGTTTGCATCACTTTTACACGGATATGTCTTCTGTTTAACATCTTTCTAAGAACTTTAAAAAATTAACGGAGCGGAAGAATACCTTCCGCTCCGCAAAATTATGAAATATTATTGACAGTGAAAATTACTTTCCTGCGTTTTCTTTTTTTCTTGCATCAATACGCTCTTGAGCCATTCTCATAGCCGCCTGGTGCGTAGTAATGTTGTTTTCTTTAGCATAGCTGAAGATATCTAAAGTAGTGTTGTAGATATTTTCAGTTCTGCGCATTGCTTCATCTTTACCGTAACCTGCAATTTCACCGTAAACGTTGATGATTCCACCTGCGTTGATCAAGAAATCAGGAGCATATAAAATGCCTCTTTCCTGTAATCTTGCACCGTGAACCTGTTCAACAGCCAACTGGTTATTTGCAGCACCAGCGATAACTTTTGCTTTGATTTTTTCGATAGTATCGTCATTGATAGTTGCACCTAAAGCACATGGCGCATAGATATCAACATCAGCACTGTACAAATCGTTTCCGCTGTAAACTTTAGCACCGTATTTAGCACCAACTTCCTGCAAACGCGCTTCGTTAATATCAGCAATCTGAACGATAGCACCTTCTTTGGTAATTAAATCCACTAAAGTTTCACCCACGTGACCGATACCCTGAACCAATACTTTTTTACCTTCAAGATTATCAGAACCGAATTGGTATTTTGCAGAAGCTTTCATTCCCATGTAAACACCGTAAGCAGTTACAGGAGATGGGTTACCTGAACCGCCTCTTGATTCAGAAATTCCTGTTACATAAGGAGTATAATCTCTGATTAAGTCCATATCTGCCGTAGTAGAACCTACGTCTTCAGCAGTGATGTATTTTCCGCTTAATGAATTAACGAACTGACCGAACTTGATGATTAGCTCTGGTGTTTTATCCACTTTAGAATCACCTATAATAACTGCTTTTCCTCCACCAAGGTTTAAACCTGAAATTGCTGATTTAAAAGTCATTCCGCGAGACAAACGCAATACATCATTTAATGCTTCCCATTCGTTTGTATATTTCCAGATTCTAGTCCCTCCCAAAGCAGGGCCTAAAACTGTATTATGAACACCAATTATTGCTTTTAAACCAGTATCTTTGTCGTGACAAAATACGATTTGCTCATGATTATCAAATGAAACCTGACCAAAAACAGGGTCGATTTTATGAAGCTCACCAGCGTTTGTAACTTCTGTTATCATGTTGTAAATGTTTTTATAAGTTGAATTATATTCAAAAACAGGATGCAAAATTACACCTTTATTCAGAATATTTCAATACGAAACATCT
>NZ_DATIDM010000171.1:0-5238 GCF_035456225.1 Flavobacterium sp.
TTTGGAGTATAAAATCAGAAGAAGTTTTAATCATCAATAAAAAACAAGCATTAATCAACTAAAAAGAAAATTATGATCAAAATTATCACATCAGTAGTATTATTTATTTGCAGTTTTGCCTTTGCACAAACAGCTGCAACAACTTCACCTTACGAACAAGGAATGGGAAAAGCAATGGGGTTATGGAAAGAAGGTAAATCAGTTGAAGCAACAGCTGTTTTTGAACGAATTGCTTCGGTGGAAAAAACGAATTGGCTGCCGAATTACTACGTGGCGCTTATTAATACAATCGAGGTTTTTAAATTACAGGATAAGTCAAAAGCTCCGGCATTGTTAGACAAAGCCCAGTTAGCCTTGGATGATGCAACAGCTGTGAGTCCGAACAACCCGGAATTAATGGTGGTTCAGGCTTTGATCTATACCGCGTGGATTGTTCAGGATCCTATGGCTAACGGGATGAAGTATTCCGGCAAAGCGATGGAGCAGTATTATAAGGCACAGGCTTTAGCACCCGAAAACCCAAGAGTTGTTTTCTCTAAAGCAGAATTTGAGATTGGTGGCGCAAAATACTGGGGCAAGGATACAAAACCAATGTGCGCTGAAGTGGAAAGATCAATCGGACTTTTTGCTAAATTTAAGCCGGAGACCACTTTTCATCCAAGCTGGGGGTTAGACAGAGCTAAAGAGGTTTTGGCGAACTGCGGAAAATAAGCTGTATCAAAGTAAAATCTGGTAAATTCAGCAAGCAATGAATAAATATCTCAAAGAATTTTTAAAATCGATTGTTTTAGGACTGATCATATTTATCGTGCTGATCTTTATAGGTTTGCTTTCAGGTAAAAAGACAGCTTTAGACAATGATTTACTGATGAATTTTCAGTATACCTTGTTGTATTCGGTTTGCCTGTACATGGTTAATTCTTTGGTATTTATTTTTTTAGATAAGGTCTTTGCGAATAATGGGTTCACTTTTAAAAGGATTCTGATTGGATTTTTAAGTTCTTTTGCAGTATCGGTTTTAACAATCTTCCTGTTGAGGATTTTCGAGGAAGTTGTTATAGAAGGGAATTCTTTTGAAAGTTTTATAGGAAATGAGAAGGCTTCGGATTATTTGGTTGCCACGATCATGACTTTTATTGTTACGCTGATTTTTCATACCGTATTTTTTTACCGCAGTTATCAGGAGAATAGGGTAAAAGAGCAGAAGATCATCGCAGGAACGGCCTCAGCGAAATTCGAAAGTTTAAAAAACCAGATTGACCCGCATTTTCTCTTTAACAGTTTAAATGTATTGAGTTCTTTGATTGAGGAAAATCCGGAAAGTGCCCAAAAATTCACTTCTTCTTTGTCGAAAATTTACCGCTATGTTCTGGAACAGCGCGATAAAGAACTGGTGAGTGTGGAAGAGGAATTAGCATTTGCAAAGACTTACATGAATCTTTTAAAGATGCGTTTCGAAAACAGCATTTTTTATGAACTGCCGGAAAAAATAAACAATCCGGAAGCCAAAGTAGTTCCTTTATCCTTGCAGTTGTTGTTGGAAAATACCATAAAACACAATGTGGTAAGCGAACAAAGACCGTTAAGGATACGAATTTTTGAAAAAGACAATTGTCTGGTCGTCCAAAACGATCTTCAAAAAAAAGAAGTACTGAAGGACAGACAAGGTGTTGGACTGCAGAATATCATAAGCCGATACGCAATTCTTACCGAGCGGCGAGTGAGCATTCAGCAAACCGAAAAAGAGTTCACCGTGGCTTTACCATTATTAACCAAACAAGTAGGAATCATGAATACTGTACAAACATATAGCGACGATTCGGCCTATTACCGAGCTAAAAAGCGAGTGGAAGCCATTAGAGGTTTTTATGGAAGTCTGATTTCTTATTGCGTTGTGATTCCGGTTTTGATTTTTATCAATCTTTATTTTTCACCGAAGTTCCAATGGTTCTGGTTTCCGATGATAGGTTGGGGAATGGGGCTTTTCATGCACGGTTTCGGAGTTTTCGGATACGGTTCACGATGGGAAGAACGAAAAATCAAAGAAATACTGAACAAGCACAACGACAAACAAAATTGGAGGTAATCATGGAAACAAAATATAACGAGAGAGAACAATTGGAACGAGCCAGAAAGCGAGTTCAGGAAATCAAAGGATTTTACGGACATTTGGCTGCCTATCTCGGAGTAAACATAATTTTTCTTGTTATCAACCTGTTAACTTCTCCGGATGATTTATGGTTTTTCTGGCCGATGTTAGGTTGGGGAATCGGAGTGATGTTTCATGGTTTCCGGGTTTTTAATGTCTCGCCTTTTTTCGGAAAGGATTGGGAGGAGCGCAAAATAAGGGAATTTATGGAGGAGGAAGAACGTCGGAAAAACGAATTAAAAAATCAAGGTCATGGAAAATAATAATAACAATTTCGACGAGCGTTACGAAGATGCCCAAAAAAGGGTAAAACGGCTGAAAGGATTTTATTCGCATCTGTTGGTTTACGTTTTGGTAAACATCATGATCGTTTTTTTGAATATCAGAAATCTTCAACCCGGGGAGAGTTATTTTAAGTTTGAAAACTTTTTCACAGCCTTCTTCTGGGGTATCGGATTGTTAGCGCATGGCGTGAGTGTTTTCGGTCATCATCTTATTTTTGGAAAGGAATGGGAAGAGCGAAAGATCAAAGAGTTTATGGAAAAGGATAAACAAGAGCATGAAAAATGGGAGTGATGTTTAGTCGCAGTTTTCAGTCACAGTGGGTGATCCCGGCAAACAAATACAGTTTTCAGACAATTGATTATAACTGAAAATATGAAAGCAATAGTTTGTGAAAGGGAAAATTAAATAGGTACATAATTTTTAAACAACAAAATGAATATCATCATTATTGAAGACGAAAAGCCGGCAGCACGTTTGTTGCAGCGCAAAGTGGAAAAATTGGGATTACCGGTAACCACTATGTTGCATTCTGTGGAAGAAGCGCTGAACTGGTTTCAAAATATTCCGCATCCCGATTTGATTTTTCTGGATATTCAGTTATCCGATGGTTTGTCGTTTGAGATTTTTGAAAATATCGACATAAAAAGCGCCGTAATTTTCACTACTGCGTATGATGAATATGCTTTGCGGGCTTTTAAACTGAACAGTATCGATTATCTTTTAAAACCGATTGACGAAGACGATCTGGAAGTGGCGGTGAACAAATTCAAAGCCCGTAATCAGCCGCAAAACCTGTCATTGGATTTTGAGATGATTAAGAAGATGTTGGTAAATCCTGTCGATAAAAATTACAAAAAACGATTTACCGTAAAAATAGGTCAGCAACTGAAACTAATCAATGTGGAGGAAGTCGAATGTTTTTACAGCGAAAACAAAGGCACCTATCTGCATACATTAGACAACCGTGATTACCTGCTGGACGGAACTCTGGAACAACTCGAATCCGAATTGAATCCAAAGGATTTTTACCGTGTAAGCCGAAAGTTTATTGTTCCGATGAAAGCCATTAAGGAAATTCAGCTGCACAGTAATTCCCGCCTGAAAGTAATATTGCCGAGTTATAATGACGATGAGGTCATCGTGGCCCGTGAACGCGTGAATGATTTTAAAGAGTGGCTGGGATAGTCCTGTGGTCAGTGATCAGTTAACTTCAAATCACAAACTATCCATTTTCTCTACTTACTCAAGCGATGCAAGGTAAACACCATTGTCGATAATAATGCGAAAGCTACTAACTGATGTGCCAGTCCCAACCAAAGCGGAACATGGAATAACAGCGTGAAAACGCCCAACGCAAACTGAATGAAAACAATCGCAACCAAAGTTGTTAAGCCTTTTTTCTGCTGAATATTCAGAACATATTTTTTACTGCAGAAATACAGATACAACATCAAACCAACAACAACATATGCCATGGTTCGATGAACGAACTGCACGCCGCTTTTTCCTTCTGTTAGACGCAATAACCATGAATCTTTTTCCAAAACAATACTTTCATGGAAAAATTGTCCGTCACTCATTAATGGCCAATGATTGTGTACTAAACCGGCATTCAAACCTGCAACAAATCCGCCGTAAATAATTTGTATGATAAGAACAATCAAGGCGATTCTGGCAATAGTTCGCAATGGTTTTATAACTTCAATTTTATTTGGGTAAATCAAATCCAGTGCTACCCAAAGTGTGTAAGCGAACGTGATGAAAGCGAAGGTTAAGTGCAATGACAGACGAAAATGACTCACATCTGGATTGTCGATCAAACCACTTCTTACCATGAACCATCCCAAAAATCCCTGAAACGCACCCATTCCTAAAAGAACAACGCATTTTTTGATAGTTTCCGATGAAAGTCGTTTTTTGATTAAAAAGTAAACAAAAGGAATAATGAAAACCATTCCGATGATTCGTCCGATAAAACGGTGGAACCATTCCCAGAAATAGATGAATTTGTAATCGCTTAAATCAAAATCATTATGAATATTGATTAACTGATATTCAGGGAATTTTTTATACTCTTCAAAAGCGTGTTCCCATTTTTCTTCCGTTAGTGGTGGGAATGTATCGGTAATTAAATGCCAGTCGGTCATCGATAAACCGGAATTGGTCAATCGGGTGATACCGCCAACCATAACCATGATGAATAATAATGCACAGCCTGATAACAACCAGATAATTACAGATTTGTCTTCTTTTTTCATTTTTTTAAAACGTTCTAACTCAACAACTTTTAAACTCTGTTACTTTGCTACTCTTTTCAACCCCATTTTTTCGGCTTTCTTTAATACAAAATCATAAGCAGCCTGATATTCATTCGGAATTTCACCTTCCAGAATGGCTTCTTTTACAGCCTCTTTTAAAACACCAATTTCTCTGGATGGTTTTAAGTCGAAAAGTTCCATAATTTCTTCTCCGCTAATAGGAGGTTGAAACACTCGCACACGGTCTCTTTCTTCCACTTCTACAATCTTCTCGCGTACGATTTTGAAATTGTTATGGTATTTCTGAAATTTCTTTGGGTTTTTTGTGGTGATATCGGCCTCGCATAAGGTCATCAAACTTTCCACGTCTTCACCTGCATCAAAAACCAAACGACGCACTGCCGAATCTGTAACGATGTCTTCAGCCAACACAATAGGGCGCGAACTCATTGAAACCATTTTCTGAACGAATTTCAGTTTCTGGTTTAACGGCATGTGCAATCGTATAAAGATCTTCTTAGCCATTTTTCCGCCTAAAAATTCATG
>NZ_DATIDM010000172.1:0-16736 GCF_035456225.1 Flavobacterium sp.
TGCCTTTCGGTATTTTGTTTATGTAATAGTTGCCCAGACTGTCCGTGGCTGCTCTCAGATTGGTTTTGCTTAATGAGACATTGGCTAGTTCCAATGGGATTCCCAAAGAAGTAACTTTTCCCTTAAGCGATGTTTGTCCGAAGGTTACGAAAGTCAATAAAAGGAAACTTATGTAAATTAGTTTTTTCACAATTATATTTTAGGTGATTAATAAATTATATTTTAGACAAAACTAAAAAATTATTTTCAATCAAAAAAATTTGTATTTTTGGAAACGTAAAAAAAATGTAATGACATATTCCGAAGAAAATTACCTGAAAGCGATCTACCATCTTTCGTTGACCCAAAAACAGGGCGTAAGCACTAATGCGATTGCGGGCATGGTGGAAAGTAAAGCTTCATCGGTAACCGATATGATAAAAAAGCTGGCGGAGAAGGAATTGGTGATTTATCAGAAATACCAAGGCGTGATGTTAACCGACAAAGGTTTGCTGGCCGCCAAAATGATTGTAAGAAAGCACCGTTTGTGGGAAGTTTTTTTAGTAGAAAAGCTCGATTTTGCCTGGGATGAGGTGCATGATGTTGCCGAAGAGCTGGAGCATATCAAATCGGAAAAGCTGATTAACAAATTGGATGCCTTTTTAGGTTTTCCGACGGAAGATCCGCATGGTGACCCGATTCCCGACCGAAACGGGAATATTGTGAAAGTCGAAAAACAGCTGTTGTCGGAGTTTGAAGTGGGTCAGACCGGAATTTGTGTCGGCGTTAAAGATTCGTCTTCAAGTTTTTTACAGTATCTGGACAAACAGCAGATTGCTTTGGGCTCCAAAATAAAAATAATTGCAAAAGAAAGTTTCGATATGTCGCTTACTATTGAAGTGGAAAAGAAACACATCATCATTTCGAATAAAATTGCAAGCAATCTTTTTGCAAAAATCGTTTCATAAACAAGATGGCAACAAAAACAAAATCATTAGAAGAAGTGCACGAATCGGTATCGGTTGTACACAACACTTCTATTTGGAAAAAAATAGTGGCATTCTTCGGACCTGCTTACATGGTGAGTGTCGGGTATATGGATCCGGGCAACTGGGCGACCGATATCGCCGGAGGAAGTCAGTTCGGCTATACCCTGATTTGGGTCTTGCTAATGTCGAACATTATGGCCTTATTGCTGCAGAGTTTAAGTGCGCGTTTAGGGATTGTCCGTCAGCGGGATTTGGCGCAGGCATCTCGTGATACCTATTCCCGACCGGTGAATTTAGTATTGTATTTTCTGGCCGAAATCGCCATCGCTGCCTGTGATTTGGCGGAAGTTTTAGGAATGGCCATCGGGTTGCAGTTGCTTTTTGATATTCCGTTGCTTTGGGGAGTGAGTATCACCATGTTGGATACTTTCCTGCTGTTGTTTCTTATGAATAAAGGAATTAAGAAAATGGAAGCGTTTATCATCGTACTCGTTGCCATTATCGGACTTTCGTTTTTAGTGGAGATGTTTTTGGCGAAACCGGAAATTACTGAAATCGCTAAAGGAATTGTACCTTCGATACCTAACAGTACTGCTTTGTATATCGCTATCGGGATTATCGGAGCCACGGTAATGCCACATAACCTATACCTGCATTCCTCTTTGGTACAGACCCGAAAATTTGACCGAAGCGAAAAAGGGGTAAAGCAGGCCATTCGTTATAATTTCTTCGATTCGTTGATTGCCTTGAACCTTGCGTTTTTGGTAAATGCCGCCATTTTAATTTTGGCTGCAGCCACTTTTTATAAAAGCGGAATGTTTGATGTGGCGGAAATCCAGGATGCCTACAAATTTCTGGAGCCACTGCTGGGAAGTCATTGGGCGCCTACGTTATTCGCTGTTGCTTTGATTGCGGCTGGTCAGAGTTCGACCATTACCGGGACACTGGCAGGACAGATTGTAATGGAAGGTTATCTGAACTTGAGAATACAACCCTGGGTACGAAGAATCATCACGCGTCTGATAGCCATTGTTCCGGCTTTTATAGCTATCGTATATTTTGGGGAATCCGCAACGGGAAAATTACTAATTTTAAGTCAGGTAATTTTGAGTCTGCAGTTGGGATTTGCCATTATTCCGTTGATCCATTTTGTTAGTGATGACAAAAAAATGAGAGGTTTCGCTATTGGAAAATACACCAAAATGGCCTCATGGTTAATTGCTTTGGTAATTGTTTCGTTAAATGCCCGTTTGGTGTTTGATGAAATCAAAGGTTGGATTGAAACGTCAGAAAATCCTGTTTATGTCTGGGTTTTTGTGGTTCCGTTGGCTGTTGCAGCGGCATTGCTTTTAATTTACATCATTGTCAAGCCTTTCCTTGAAAAGAGTATGGCAACACCAACGTTGGTACCACATATAAAAGAGATTGTTGTGAAAGAAGCCGAAAAACCAATCGTTTATTCGAAAATCGCCATTGCTTTGGATTTCTCGAAAACTGATCAGAGAAGTATCGAAAGTGCTTTGCAGTTGGGAGGAAAACATGCGCAGTATACGATTATGCACGTAGTTGAATCGGCTGGGGCGATGGTATACGGAGAAGAAATCGCGGATTTTGAAACCACCAGCGACTTGAGTTACCTGAAAAAATATAAAGCTGTTTTGGAGGAAAAAGGATATAAGGTAAATATTCAGTTGGATTTTGGCAACCCTAAAACGAGTATCCCAAAAATGATTAACGAGGGCGACTTTGATATTTTGATTCTCGGTGCCCACGGTCATAACTGGTTTAAAGATTTGTTGTTCGGAACGACTGTTAATGCGGTCCGTCATGCTATCGACATTCCTTTGCTGATTGTAAAAAATTAAGGAGATGAAAAAAATCGTTTTGATAACAGGTTTGGTATTACTGATGATGGGTTGTGCCTCCGTTAAGGAAAATCCGAATGAAATCAACCAGCAACTGGATTCAAAATCCGGCAAAGAAATTGTGTTGGTCAAAGTCGTGAACGATTCCCGTTGTCCTGAAAATGTGCAATGTGTCTGGGCGGGCGAAGTAACCGTTGAGGTGGCTGCCTATGATAACAAAACCCTGGTAGAACAAAGGCAATTTACTTTCAACAAAGATACTATTGATGAAATCAAAAATTGGTTTTCAGAGCATCTTCCGAAACAAAACGAAACTTTAAAAAATGTCAGCGTAGTGCCCTATCCGAAAGACGCTGTGGTAATTCAACCCAAAGATTATAAGATTGTGCTGAAGTATTAACTGCAACCGCAGCCACTGTCGCCACCACATTGCTTGTTCTTTTTCTTTTTGTTACCAAAGAATTTTTTCCAAAGAAAAGCAACGGAAAATCCGAGTAGTAAATAGACGATTATTTCCTGAAATGGTATCATTTATTTGAGTATTTGATAAGCGATAAGTGAAACCGTATAAGCCAGTCCGCTCATAAAAATCAATTGTACCAAAGGCCATTTCCAGGAGTTGGTTTCTTTTTTGGTGATGGCCAGCGTAGAGACACACTGCATTGCAAAAGCGTAGAAAAAAAGTAACGAAACCCCGGTGGCTAAATTGAAAATCTTTGTTCCGGTTATCGGATGTACTTCCGCATTCATTCTGTTTTTGATAGTGGTTTCTTCCTCGGAATGACTTCCCACGCTGTAAATCGTAGCCAAAGTTCCGACAAAAACCTCACGTGCCGCAAAGGAACTTACCACTGCGATTCCGATTTTCCAGTCATAACCCAAAGGTTTGATAATGGGTTCAATGGATTTTCCGATGATTCCGATATAGGAGTTTTCCAGTTTATAAGAGGCAACCAAATCGTCTTTATCTCCCTTAACAGTATTGTTTTGTAGTTGTGTGGTTACGACTTTTTCAGCATTCTTGAATGTTTCGCCCGGTCCGTGAGAACCCAAAAACCATAAAATTACCGAAAGGGCCAAAATGATTTTTCCCGCACCGGAAACAAACGATTTTGTCTTTTCGACCACATTAATCGCTACGTTTTTGAACATCGGCACTTTATAGCTTGGCATTTCCACCACAAAATAGGATTGCGATTTTATTTTAAGGATCTTGTTTAAAATATAGGCTGAAAATATAGCCATTCCGAAACCTAAAAGGTATAAGGTCATCAAGGTTAATCCCTGCATGTTAAATATTCCGAAGAGTCTTTGTTCCGGAATAATTAATGAAATCAGGATGGCATATACCGGCAAACGAGCCGAACAGGTGGTGAAAGGCGTAACCAAAATGGTGATCAGTCGCTCTTTCCAGTTTTCAATATTACGGGTTGCCATAATGGCCGGGATGGCACAGGCGGTCCCCGAAATTAATGGGACAACGCTTTTTCCGCTCAAGCCAAATTTTCGCATGATTTTATCCATCAGGAAAACGACTCGGCTCATGTATCCGCTTTCTTCCAAAACCGAAATAAACAGGAACAGGAAGGCAATCTGCGGGATAAAAATAATGATACCGCCCAAGCCCGGAATAATTCCTTCGGAAATTAAATCGGTTAAAACACCGGCCGGTAAATGGGTTTTCGCATAGGTGCTTAAAGTAGCAAAAGTGCTGTCGATGAAATCCATAGGGATGCTGGACCAATCAAAAATCGATTGGAAAATCAACATCATTATGGCGAAGAAAATTACATAGCCGAAAACCTTATGGGTAAGGATTCTGTCTAATCGTTCTCTTATATCAGTAGCTTTCGATTTGTCAACTAAATAGCCAATTTTCAGCGTATCGTTTATAAACTGATAGCGTTTTATCGTTTCTTTTTGCTGCAATCGTTTTAAATCGGTTTTGGATTTGGCAAACGAATTGGCTTCGATGGTATTACGTTGAAGGTTGGCAAAATTCACGTCCTGCGTAATGACCAGCCATAATTTATAAAGTAACTGATTGGGGAACGCCCGACGGAGATTTCCAAAATATTCGGGATCTATGCTGGAGGCATTCAGACAAGGTTCTGTCGGAAGCTCCTGATAGTTGATGATGAGTTTTTTTAACTCATCGATTCCGGTTTTTTTACGGGAACTTACCAAAGCGATTTTGGTTTTCAGTTGTTCTTCTAAAAACGGAATGTCCAGCGATATACCTTTCGAAGTCATTCGATCCGACATGTTTATCACTAAAATTGTAGGGATTTCCAGGTCTTTAATCTGTGTGAAAAGCAATAGGTTACGCTTTAAGTTCTCGACTTCCGAAACCACAACGGCAACATCCGGGAAATTAACATCGTTTTTATTCATCAACAACTCAATTACCACGCTTTCGTCCATGGAACTCGCGTTCAGACTGTAGGTGCCGGGTAAATCGAGAATGGTTGCTTTAGTGTATTCGGATAGTTTTGCTACCCCTACTTTTTTATCAACAGTAATACCGGGATAGTTCCCTACCTGTTGGTTGAGACCCGTCAACTCATTGAAAACGGAGGTTTTTCCAACATTCGGATTTCCTATCAGGGCAACTTTTATGGTATTACGGTTCATAAATTAGGGCAACTTTATGATTTCAATACTGATTTCTTTTGCCGTTTCCAATCGAATGGCCACATGACTGTCGTTTACGGTAACATATAGCGGATCCCCGAACGGAGCTACTTGTAAAAGCGTAACTTCATTTCCGGGTAAACAACCCATCTCGATTAATTTTAACGGAATTGCATCCACATTAAAATCCTCGATTACGGCTTTTTGCCCACGTTGTAATTGTGCTAAAGTAAGAGTCAAACTTTATTTAGATTGAATTTAGATTACAAAAATAAGGATAATAATGGTTTAAAAAGTGATAAAAGTCAATTTTGCCAAAATTTAAGATATGTTTGGCTATTGTTCTTCTTCGCAAAGGAAATTGATGTCGGACAACAAACGTTCTACTTCCTCTTTTTTGGTTCCGTCGTAAAATCCGCGCACCCGGCGTTTGCTGTCCACAAGTACGAAATTCTCGGTGTGAACCATGTCGTATAATTCTTCCGGTCTTCCTGTTTTAACGGCCAAATAGGATTTTCGGGCGATATAGTAGATGTCTTTTTTGTTTCCGGTTACCAGATTCCATTTGCTGTCGATAACGCCTTTTAGTTCGGCATAGTTTTTCAGTACCGGGACGCTGTCAATATCGGGGGTGACTGAGTGGGAAAGCAGCATTACTTTTGGGTTATTTTTGATTTGTCCCTGAAGCCAGGACATATTATCGGTCATCATCGGGCAGATGGTCCGGCAGGTGGTAAAGAAAAAATCGGCCACATAAATCTTGCCTTGATACTCTTTTTGCGTGATTGTTTTTCCATTCTGATTGGTGAAAGCAAAATCGGCAATATGGTGCTCATTTTTATTGGCAATATGCTGAATGGTGGAATCGACCAATTCCGGATTTACCATCGAAGGCGTATAGATGGGCAGTGTCTTCTTGGGTTTCAGTGCGGTGTAAAATAAACCGATGATGATAATGGATAAGATTCCGAGTATGATAAAAAAGGGAATGTATTTTTTAAAAAAAGAAAGCATGCGTATTTTTTTTGCAAATGTACAATTTGTAACAAAAAAACAGTCAAAACGTTTTATTACAATATGTTAAATATTGTCAAGGTATGTTATAATTTATAAATTTGGCTTTAGGTGTAACAATTTGACAGGTTGTGATACCTATTTGACTGTGAGTATTTTATAATTTGAAATAGCAAAGATGAAATTACTCCGGTTACCAAAAACCAAAAACAAACTATAAGCTTATGAAGAAAAAGATGGTTGCGGCAGGTTCGCTTGCTGTTCTTTCATTATTGAGTCTGGATGCTTTGGCCCAGAGTCCGAAACTTAAAAATCCGGGTATTGATCTGGATTTGATGGATAAATCCGTAAAACCCGGAGATGATTTCTTTCGTTATGTGAATGGAGCATGGTACGACAAAACGGAAATCCCGGCGGACAAAACCCGTTGGGGAAGTTTTGATGAATTACGTCAGAACACCGATAACGATGCGTTGGCTATTCTGAAAGCAGCGGCAGCTAACAAAAATCTGGATCCGAAATCCGATCAGGCAAAAGCGGTAAACGTATACAAAACCTATATGGATACCGTTAGCAGAAACAAATTGGGCATTACCCCATTGAAGCCTTACCTGGCTAAAATCAATGCGGTAAAAAACATGACGGATCTGAACAAGCTGTTGATCGAGATGGAACCGCAGGGAGGTTTAGGTTTTTACGGAATCGGAATCAGTGCCGATGCCAAGAACAGTAATCGCAATGTGGTGTATCTTGGAACGGGAAGTTTAGGTTTACCGGACAGGGATTATTATGTTTCCGATGATAAAGATTCTAAAGAAAAACGTGAAAAATATGTGGTTCACGTAGCAAGAATGCTTCAGTTTTTGGGGATAAAACCAGCGGATGCCAAAATTCAGGCCGAAAAAGTACTGGCTTTGGAAACGGAAATGTCTCGTCCGCGTTTGGACCGTGTGGAGCGTCGTGACCGTAGAAAAACCTACAACCCGATGACTGTAGCTGATTTGCAGAAATTAACGCCATCGGTAAACTGGAATAATTATATGACGGGTGTGGGTATCGGTAAAATCGATTCTTTGATTGTCTCCCAGCCAAAATATATGATGGCTTTAGAAGGTATCTTCAAAGCGAATAAAGTAGAAGACTGGAAAGCCTACATGCGTTGGATGTTAATCAACAAATCTACCGGAGTTTTAACTACAGATATCGAAACGGCGAACTGGGAGTTCTACAGCAAAACATTAACGGGTGCTTTAAAGCAACGTCCTCGTGAGGAAAGAGCTTTACAGGTGGTTAACGGAACCGTAGGGGAAGCGTTAGGGAAATTGTATGTAGAGCAAAAATTCCCGGCAGAAGCAAAAGCGAAAGCGAAAATGATGATCGAAAATGTATTCCTTGCTTTCGAAAACCGTATCAACAACTTGCCTTGGATGACACCGGCAACACGTAAGGGAGCTATTGATAAGTTGAGAAAATCTACTATTAAAATAGGTTATCCAGACAAATGGAAAGATTATTCCGGATTGGAAATCAGAGCCATTGAGCAAGGCGGAAGTTATTATGAGAACATGAAAAATGTTGCTAAATGGGGCTTCGCTGAAAACATAGCCGATTTGAAAAAACCGGTTGACAAAACCAAATGGGGGATGTCGCCGCAAACGGTAAACGCATATTACAATCCGTCGTACAATGAGATTGTTTTCCCTGCTGCTATCTTACAACCGCCATTCTATGATTACAAAGCGGATGATGCCGTAAACTATGGTGGAATCGGAGCGGTAATCGGTCACGAAATTTCTCATGGGTTCGACGATTCAGGTGCGCGTTACAATGCAGAAGGTAATTTGGTGAACTGGTGGACAGAAGACGATTTGAAACAATTTACAGGTCTGGGAGGTGCTTTGGCTGCTCAATACAGTGCTTTAGAACCGCTTCCGGGTATTTTCGTGGACGGTAAATTTACTTTAGGTGAAAATATTGGCGACTTGGGTGGTGTAAACGCAGCGTATGACGGTTTACAAATCGCTTTGAAGAAAAACGGAAATCCAGGCTTGATTGACGGATATACTCCAGAGCAACGTTTCTACATTTCCTGGGCGACTATCTGGCGTTCAAAAATGAGAGACGAAGCTATCAAGAACCAAGTGAAAACCGACCCGCATACACCGGGCATGTTCCGTGCGTTTGTTCCTTTGCAGAACGTTGATTCCTTCTATCAGGCATTTGATATCAAAGAAGGTCAGAAGTTATATGTAAAACCGGAGAACCGTGTGAAAATCTGGTAATCTGATTTAAACAAAAATAAAATCCCGAGTGAAAGCTCGGGATTTTTTATTGGAAGTTTATTGCATAATTTAAAAATTTGTTTTTTAACATTAAAACTTTTATTTGTGATAAAAAACTTGCAAAAAAAAAACCATTTATAAATGATAAAAAACCTAGATTTGGATATTAACCTTAAAATATTAACAAATTATGAAAAAACTTTTTAAATTTAGTGTTGCAATTTTGCTTCTTTCATCAATCATTTTTACTTCTAAATTTATCATTTCATGTTCAAAAGAACAAAATGAAGACACGTCACAATTAAAAAATGAAGTATCTAATTTTTCAAAGATTAGTGATTCTATGGTGGTTGGTGAAATCATTAATGGACAATATGTAATCACAGCTGATAAAACAGAACTGTTGCTTTATTTTTCTAAATTAGCTGATGATCAAGGTTTAGGAGAAGTTGTTTTTGAAAATATCAGCATTCTTAAAAAGGAGTTAATAGATAATGGTAATACTGAGTACTATTATGGGTTATATGCAAGTGATAAAGACTTTAAGTACAATTCAGCTATTAGTCTTACATTGGATGGAAACTATTTCAAAATGGACGCTTTAGGTGGTGGTGGAACAATTACTTGTAGTAGTGTAGATTGTGGAACCGGTTGTACCCCATATCAAAAAGCTGTTAGTGGTGGAAAAGTATGGACTTGCTCGTCATGTAGTAAACCTTGTACTAAAACAATGTCTGTAACTATTCCGTAAGCTTGATTCAAATGACAAGAGTATTTCTGATATTTTTTCTCTGTCTCACTATTTTTTCATGCGGAAGTTCAAAAACAAAATTTGAAAATATTTCCTTTGTGGAGATTAAAAATGGGGAATACATTTTTTTAAAGGATACATTACTTTTTAAAAAACATATTTTAGAGAGTATTTCCTTTAGTAAGAGTGTTTCTCTGAACAAGACTCAAATAATCAAACAGAAAATTGTTAATTCTGATTCTCCTGACTTTTATTTTGCTTTATGGACTAATTCGGAATCAAATCTGAAAATTGCAAAATGGCTTGAAAAAAAGGGGAACAAATTATTTTTTGTAAATAACTCCTCCGATAAATATGAAGATTTTAAGAAACATTACTTGCTTTGTGTAGGAAATTCGGATTGCTTTCCTGAATTGATTGCAACAGATTCTTCTAAGGTGTGGAGTTGCAGTAAAGAGTTGAAATGTCTAACAACATCTATTGATTCTATTCAAGTGAGTAGTTGCAGAACTTATAAAACCGTAATTCTAGATGAATAAAACCAAGAAAATCCTAAGCTTCTAAACTTGGGATTTTTTATTGAAATATTATTTTAACAGATATTCTTCCATAAATCGTATTACCGCTAAACGCTGGTAATCGATGTTGGCTTTTTTCGAAAAACCGTGGCCTTCATCTTTCGCTTCCAGATACCAAACCGTATTTCCCTGCGCTTTCAGTTTGTCCCGCATTTGAGTAGCTTCGGTAACCGGAACGCGGGGATCGTTTGTTCCCTGAATGATGAACATCGGTTTTTTGATTTTATCGGTGTTGTTAAGAGGTGCGATTTTATCGAAAAACGCACGCATCTTTTCGTCTCGTTCATCACCATATTCCACTCTTCGCAAATCACGACGGTATTCTTCTGTGTTTTTTAGGAAAGTATTGAAATTGGAAATCCCAACAATATCTACAGAACAACGGATTTTGTCCGCATAATGGAAAGCGGTTGCCAAGGTCATGTAGCCGCCATAACTTCCGCCCATAATCATTATTCGGTCTTTGTCTAATTCCGGTTGCTGGGCTATCCAGTCTAAAAGAGCGCCAATATCTTTTACCGATTTTTCTCTTAAATACCAATTGTCTGCTGCGATAAACGTTTTTCCAAAACCGGAGGATCCACGTACATTTGGGTTGATTACCGCAACGCCCATTTCATTTGTATAATAGTTGTTTGCACCTAAAAATGAAGCTTTGGATTGTCCTTCCGGTCCTCCGTGAATGTTGATTAAAACAGGTCTTTTACCGGTAAATTTTGGTGAAGCGGGATAATAGAAACCAGAAATTTTCAAATTGTCAAAACTTTTCCATTCGATCAATTTCGGTGAGGACATGTCTTCTTTTTGCATTTCGCCCAGTTCACTTTCCGTCCAGCGCTCTATTTTATTGGTTTTTAAGGTGAGTTTATAGACATCCGATGACGAATCGGCTGTAGATTGTGTAAAGAAGAAACTTTGTCCGTCTTTTGTGAAGTCCATTCCGCCAATTAATCCTGTCGGAATGTTTTTCACCTCTTTATAGTTTTTCGATTCCGGATTCATGAGATAAATTTTGTTTACGCCACCTTCGTTGGTGGTAAAAACCATTTGTGTTTTGTCTTCCGATAAGGTAAAGCTTTCAACGTTCCACGGAATTGCAGTAGTGTGGTACGTTGTTTTTTTAGTATTCAGGTTGAATGTTGCCAATCGCTGAAATTCATTGTCCTTATCTGTTAGGTACCAGATTTCATCGGCTTTTTTTGAAAAATCCGCACCTGTTTGTACTATGCTTTTCTCGGCTCTGTTGGTCACTTCGGTCAGTTTACTGGTTTGGGTATCCAACATCCAGATATGCGATTCGTTGGCCGAAATAAGTTCCTGGATTAACAATTTTTTACCGTCCGTTGAAATGTCCTGAATACTCCAGCCGCCACCTTTTACTTCCAGAATCAATTTGATCGTTTTCGGATCGTTGGGGTTCATATAGTAGATGTCCCTGTCCCCGCCGTTTCTTTTTGTGGATGAAAAATAAAATCCGGAGCCGTCTTTTTTCCAGGTTATATTGCCATTTTGCGAACGACCGCCATCAGTAAGCAATGTCGATTGTAACGTTTTTAAATCCAATTTGTAAAGTTGTCCGAATTCGTTCCCGCCACTGTCTTTGGAATAAATCAGGTAGTCGCCTTTAGTCGGTTCATAACTGGCATTGCCTACAGGTTCATCAAAAAAAGTGATTTGTTTTCTCGCCCCCATAGCCTGGCTCACTTTATGCAATTGTGCGACGGATCCGAAGCGGGTTGCAATAATGATTTCATTTTTGAGGGGATGAACTTCTACCAGTGAGGCACTTCTTGCTTCCGAATATTTTTTTACCTGAACTGCTAACTCTTTTGGGATATCAGCAATGTTTTCGGCAATTAAATTTTCATTGGGCAAAATCAAATTCTTTTTTTCCTGTGCCTGCAGAGAAAGTCCGAGAAGAAAAACAAATAGACTGATTCTTGGTTTTTTCATGATGTACGGATGGTTTTGTTTTTAGTCCTATAATGTAATGAATAAATTCACAGGGAATATTAAAACATCGTCAACATCAAAAAATTCCCGTTAATTGGTCGTTTTTTGCAGCTGAATTCTAAATTTACCTTAGAATTTAAGTCATCCTCTTCGCATCGATCGGTTTACCAGAAACAAACCGAAAAGTGTGACACTTCCGCCAATGCCAATCATCATAGTCAGTGGTTCGTCAAAAATGAAAGAACCCAACAGCACAGCCACAATCGGGTTGATGTAGGCATACACACTGCTTATCTCGGCAGGCAGGTGCTGTAATGCGTAAATAAAAGCTATGAATGTAAATACCGAACCAAATACGACCAGATAACCGATGGACCACCAGGATTCAGCTGGAATCTCCGCTAAACTTACCGATATTCCTGTGGCACCGGTATAAGCAAAAAGCAAAACACTGGAGATCAGCATCTGCAATCCCAGACTGAAATAAGGGTTAAAACTGGCGGCTTTCTTTTTGGTGTACAGACTTCCGAAAGCCCAGGTAATCGTTGCCAAAACCGACAGGAAAATCCCGAATTGAAAATCCGGTTTGAGGAAATCGGCCAGGTAGTCATAAAAGATTAAGCATACGCCACCAAAACTGATGACCATACCCAAAATGGCCCATTTCGATAATCGTTCCCCTCTGAAAATACTGATTATTACAATCCATAAAGGAAACATGGCCCCGATGATAGCGCCCAATCCGCTGGAAATGTATTTTACGCCCCAGGTGCTCAAACCGTTGCTGAGCATAAAGTTCAAAATGCTTAAGATAATGATGGTTTTCCATTGCTTCCCTTTGGGCCAGGGTATTTTTTTAATTAGGAAGTAGCAAATGTATATACTTGCCCCTAAAAACTGACGAATGGCCGCCAATTGAAGCGCCGGCATGTGTTTTACCCCCTCTTTGGAAGCGAGCCAGGTGGTTCCCCAAAAAAAGCTTACCCAAATCAAAGCTGCCATTGGCAATCCGATGGATTGCAACTTGTTTTTGGCAGTTAGATGCAGCTTGAAGATTTTGAGCACGTTACAGGTTTTTTTTTTGGTATGAATATTTTAAAACCCGCTCGATCTTATCACTGGAAATGTATTTCCCGACGGAAGGTTTATCAGTTACAAATGTAGGAATTAACAGCTTCATTTCCACGGCTTTTTTGGTGTAGTATTCTTCTCGGCTGGGATGGAAAGGCGTCACGGCGTTAAAAGTTTCGTTCCAGGCTTCTTTTTCTATGATTTTCTCAATAATGCCGATGCAGTCTTCCTGATGGATCAGATTGATGACGGCTTCGGGATTTTCAAGGTTTTCTTTTCCGGCCAGCATTTTTATCGGATGTCGGTCGGCACCTATGAGTCCGCCAAAACGAAGCAGGGTCGTTTTAAAATTATCATTCTGTTGCAGTAGTTTTTCAACAGCAACCAGTTGTTTTCCGCTTTCGGTCTCGGGATTTGGAACGGTTTCTTCGGTTATGGCGGCATCTGTATCCGGAAAAACCGAAGTCGAACTGATAAAAAGAACGTTCTGTACCGATGATTTTTCAATATAAGGCAGCAGTTTTTCGATTTTGGAAACAAAAACCCTTTCAGAATTGTCAGAAATAACGTTCTGCAGGCTTGGTGGTATATCGATAATCAGGATTTCCGAATTTTCAAGAAAAGCGGTAACAGGACCTTGTACTCCATCTTCTGTTAAAATTACCTGAAACGGAATTATCCCCTTTTTTTTTATAATGTCGATTTTGCTTTCGGAAGTGGTCGACCCGTTAACGATGAATCCATTTGAAACTAATTTTTCCGCTAAAGGAAGGCCCAACCATCCACAACCTAAAACTGCTATCTGCGGTTTATTTGTCCTCATTCTTTGGTTTGATGTTGACCTTTATATGTCCCCAGTTTTCCCCCGATTTAATACGGTACAGCTGCATTTCGCTAACGCCAAACTGTTTGGCGAGGATTTTCATTCGGGTTTTTCGATTGGGATCCAAAAGTATTTTTTTAAGACGTATTACCGTTGTTTCCGTTAGTTTCGACCCGTTGGCTTTGATATTATGCTCAATCAGTTTCTTTTTGGCGGCAATTACTTTCGGACTGCTTCTGTAGTGCTCCATTTTGCCTTCGTAGTTGACCCACTTCAGGTTTTTAACGTGATCATTGTCTTTTTTACGATCGATATGGATAACATACAGTTGGTCTTCTGAAGTTTTTGGTATAAAAAACTCGGCAACCAATTTGTAGAGTAAAATGGCTTTTTGTACTCTTTTCCCTTTATGCGAATAGCACATACGCAGGGTTTGATAGCCGTCCGTTAAGGTTCCTTTTAGTAGTTTTCCGTGTTTTATATCGTCGGTAAAACTTAATAAGCGGCCGTAATTTGAAACTGCATACCTAAATTCAAATTTTTTTTCTACAAGAGGATGTTTGAAAACTTCTTCAGGAATTTCTTTGAAAACTTCATCGCGATAAAATCGTATCATAATCACACCATTTGTTGTCTTTTTTCACTAAAATAAACCCGTCATTTTCTATCGCCCTGTAACCTTGGTCATACAAAAAATAATAAGTGTGGCCATTTTTTGTATGGTATACGGATGTGAAAAAGGAAAAATCAAAATTTCTGTCAATTAATTTTGACCGTGAGGTTTTTGATTTTTCGCCTGGGTTTAGTTCCGACAAAATTCGGTAATTTTTGCGTAACTTGTTGTTAATATTCCGCATCAAATTGGAAGAATCCTTATTTATTTTATTATTGTAAGAATTTCTGCATCCGTCTCCGCAAAATTTTTTGTCTTCTCTGCCGGAAAAGGAATCGCTGCATTCCAGACATTTCTTCATAGCCTAAAAATTAAATTTTTCCTTTGTAAGATAAAGCCTGTTCGATGTGCGCGAAATGATGCTTGCAGTGCCAATGGTAATTGCCTAGTCCTTCTTCGACAGAAAACAACCGCTGATGCTGCGGATGATAGTACATGCGATTCCAATCGTGTTGCGTAAGATTTTCTAATATTTGCAGCCAACGTTCGTGGATGCCTTCAATAATTTTTAAGGAAGCGTGGATGTCATCCTGCAAACTATCTGTGAGTTGGGCCCAAAGCGCTTCTTCATAGGGGCGAATTACCGGTGTGTCTTCCGTCAGTGTTAGTTTTAGGCGGATTAGGGCATTCATGTGGCTGTCGGCTAAATGATGAATGACCTGCTTGATGTTCCATCCATCCGGGCGGTATTTCCAATTCAATTCGGTAACAGAAAGTGTTTCTGCCTTTTCTTTTAACTGTTTTGGAAATTCTCTGATGGTTTGTTTCCAGATTTCCAGATGTTCCCGTGTGATTTCTTCCGGGCAAGTGAAACGACCGATTGGGAATTTGAGTTTTTCGATGTCAATGTAGTTGTTCATGGCGTGTATGGTTTAAGTTGATTTTAAGAATCTGAATCAGAATTGTTTATGTTCGTTTGTTAATATGTTTGAATGCGATTCAACGAATTTCAATAAAGTTTATTAAACAGAAGAACAGAATCAAATATAAGAAAATTCCTGAAAATAAACGACAACAAGTGTTTACAAACGAAAGTAAACGACTTGTAACCGAATAATTTTCGTATAACATTGCAGTTTTGCCTCGTCGAATTCAGACAGTCATGAAGTCGAACAGATTTTTTAACAGTAACATTTAAATTTTACACGCCATGAAAAACAGAGTGCAATTAATCGGGAACGTAGGACAGGATCCTGAAGTAAAAACCATCAACGGAGATCGTAAAGTAGCCAGCGTCACTATTGCCACCCATGATTTTTATTACAATGAAAAAGGAGACAAGGTAGAACAAACCGAATGGCATCGGGTTACCGCTTGGGGTAAAACAGCCGAAATCATCGAGAAATTTGTTGTCAAAGGAAAAGAAATCGGTATCGAAGGCAAGTTGAGCCATAGAAGCTATGATGATAAAGAGGGCAATAAAAAATACATTACCGAGATAGTTGCCAGCGAAGTTTTGCTTTTGGGAAATAAATAAGCAATGGTTGTTCGTTTATTTACCATTAGGGCAGCGCAATCCCATTTTTTGAATGATCAGAAAGTGCTGAATGTTTTCCTGGAACAGGTTAAGTTTGTCAAATCAGCCACCCATTTTGTGGAATCTTCGGAGGAACCGTATTGATTGGTTTTACTTCATTATGAAGATAAATCTCAAACCAAGGATGCTTTAATCACAGTTCAGGAGACAGAGCTGACTCCCGGTGGCTTATACGTGCTGGAATGCTTAAAACAATGGAGAACGGAAAAAGCAGAAGAGTTAAATGTGCCTAAATTTATGGTATGTCATAATTCGGAGTTGATTAACATTGCTTTTCATCATCCCAAGGACAGGGAGGCACTAAAGAATATAAAAGGTTTTGGATCCAAAAAAATTGAAAAATTCGAGGATGAAATTATTGGGGTTTTGAATGTAGTTTAAACAGGACAGGCCATCAGCATTGTTGGTGGTCTGCCTTTTTAAAAAACAGAAGCCGCAACGCGATAGGTGTTGGCATGCGCTTCGATTATAGTTTTAATGTCCGGAGAATACCCACCTCCCATACTGACTTGTAGTGGAATCTCAAATTTGCGGCAAAGGGAAAAAACTTTTTCGTCTCTTTTTTTGCACCCGTTCAGACTGCAATT